>CAIRMY010000315.1 GCA_903879775.1 uncultured Bacteroidota bacterium | reverse complement strand
CCAACAAGGTAGTGATGGTCTTAGCCATTGAAAATGAATTGGTTTTGGTAGTATCCGTGATCCCTCTAAAATAATTTTCAGAAATTAAGGTGTCGTTTCTATAAACCAAATACGAACCTGAATTTGTTTTGTCTAACATGGCTGTTAAAGACGGATTTAATTCAAACTTTTCAGTGGCTACAATCGTACTTTTTTTCTGATCTCCTTTTGAAATTTTGCGCACATCAAAATCAACCCAGTCCATATAATTGGCTGTTTTCTCACCTTTTAAATAAACCAGTCTCACCCCTTTGATTAAATAGTTATAAGGGGAAATCCATACGATGGCAATGAGTAAAAAAAGAACTCCAATGACCACAAACAATGCTTTTAAGATTTTCATAAATATTTGAAATTGTGTCAAATATAAATGTTGGCAGTTCAAACTCGTCTAAAAAATAGTAAACAAAAGTGATTAAATTATTAAACAATTGTTATTTGACCTGATAACAATGGTTCTCATGCCAAAGAAAGTCAAATGAAATTTCGTTATATTTGTAAATATGTTGAATTTGAGAAAAGCATCTCGTTTATTACCAATACTCATAATTTTTACTTCATTATATTTTCTTGGAATTATTTTGAAGCCAAAACACAAAGAACAAATTTTTGGTGAAAAACCAGGTTTCTTTGAACAATGGTTTGAGGCTAGGAAAGATGTAAATGGTCAAGTTCCATCATGGCTCAGAACCCAATGGAGTCAATGGGATCGAAATCAAGTAATCTCAAGAAATAATTTTGCCACAATCGATAGCATTCATGAAATTGGTCCAGAAGATGTTGGCGGCAGAACCAGAGCTTTGTGGATTGATCCAACAAACGATAACCTAATTATTGCATGCGCTATTTCTGGTGGAGTTTGGCGAACAACCAATGCCGGTGCTAGTTGGTCTCCAGTAAATGATCAAGAAATTTCGATGATGCCAAGTTGTATCACAGCCAATCCTTTCAACTATAATCAAATTTACTACGGTACCGGCGAATGCCGCGATGCGGGGGTTCACAACAACGGAAATGGGGTTTTTAAATCTGAAGATCGCGGAAAAACGTTTAAACAACTTCAATCAACAGTTGGGGTTGCCGGCATGGATGCCATTTGGGATATCGAGCATTCGGTTTCCGATAGCAACACCATTTTTGTAGGAACAAATTCTCAAGGCTTATACCGGTCAATTGACAAAGGAAATACTTGGCAACAAGTTTTTTCAAGCGGAAACAAAATGGTTTCGGATATTTTAACTTTACCAAACGGTAGGGTGATTATTTCGCAGCAATCAAATACAATTTACATTTCCGATAGCAATGGAAAAGCTGGAACTTTTGTTCAGGTAACGAACTTCCCAAGTAAACCAGTTGGTGGTACCTACCGCAGAATTCAAATGGCAAATTGCGCAAAATACCCTAAAGTTGTTTATGCCCTTTTTGAAGGTTATCTATTTGATGATGATCCAATTGCATTTTATAAAAGCAGCGATGGTGGAAAAAACTGGACGAAAAAAACAACTCCAATTGACATTGGACCTGGTTATCAAGCTTACTGCGTGATGCTTGGTGTGAGCCCTGTTGATTCAAATAAAGTTGTTGCGGGTGGCGTTTCTGCCTGCGCTTCAACAAACGGTGGGAGCAGTTGGAAACAATTGTATGGCAGTCATTCAGACCACCACTCCTTTGCTGGATTCAGAACCAAATCGAATGAATATATTTTGGGCACTGATGGTGGACTTTATAGATTTAGTTGGAGCAGTACATCGAGTATTGCCAATTTAAACAACGGATATCACGTAACTCAATATTATGCCGGAGCATATGGTTTAAATGGATTTGTATCCGTTGCCGGAGCTCAAGATAATGGAACACATTATTCTTCTGCACCCATGAACAATAGAAGAATCTTTGGTGGAGACGGAGCTTATTGCCATATTGGTATGCAAGACGGAAGTGTGGCTTATGTTTCTTATCAAAATGACGGAATCAATAGAATTGATAATTTCAATAGCGGATTTGGCAATGCTACTGATATTGCCGATCCTAAATTTTCAACTGATGGTGTTGCATTTATCAATGCATATACAATCAATCCAGCTGATCAAGCAATGTTGTTTTACAGAACCAATTCTGGAGTGTACCGTTCAACTGATTATGGAAGTTACTGGGAAAAAATAAACATTGCCTCCAAATCAGGAATTAAAGCAATGGCTTGTAGTGAAGATGCCAACCCTGTATTTTATTATGGTGGTTCCGCAGCTCAAATTTACAAACTTGAAAATGCAAGCAATGCAATTGGAAATGAAGTGAATTTCAATTCGAGTGTTCCATCTATTGTAACAAGCGATTACATCAATAGCTTTACCATTAATCCAACGAACAAATATCAACTTTTCGCTTCATTCACAACAGTAAGTAATCAAGGCCGTGTTTGGAAGGTCAGTCGCCTAGACAGCACCAAACCAATTTGGGAGAATATTTCTGGGAATTTACCACCAAAGTTACCCGTAAACATGGTTGCCGTTGATCCTCAGGATCCTGAAAATAAAATATTTGCTGCCACCGATTTCGGCTTCTATTTCACCATAGATGGAGGGAAAAATTGGACAAAAGACACCAGAATTCCTAACGTAGAAATTCATGAAATTAAAATGCGAAATTCAGACCGAAGACTCTTTTTATTTACCCATGGAAGAGGTTCATGGACAATAAAATTATCGCCGTTAAGCAATACCAAAAATATCGTTAAGCAGAACCAAATGCTCAATGTATATCCCAATCCGGCAAATGATATCATTCATGTTGCCATGAATAATGGCGAGCCAATTCAGTCTGTAGAAATATACAACTTCAACGGCACCAGGGTGCTTGAAACCAAAAGTCTCAACATTCAATCTACAAACATATCTTCAGGTATCTATTTTATTCGCGTAAAAACAAACCAAAATACATACACCAAGAAAATTAAAATATCACATTAAGCATGTTAAATAAAGAAATTGAAGCCGCACTTAAAACGTTAGAAAAACAAATTGCTGAAATATCTGAAATGCTTAAAGAAGTAAGTCACGATATTATAGATGGCGGATTCTCTAACTATCCAATTTTTGTAGCCCATCAAGAAAGTGCTAAAATTGGTGAAATGATTTTAGATAGAACTGAATTCGATTTCCCTTTTTCAATCAATGCAACAGTCATGGAAAGATTGATTGAATTGAATATCCTTAATCAAAATAAAATCGATGATTTTACAAAAGCATATGGCGAAAACAAAAAAAACATTTGTATCCTATGGCTTTATGGCGAACATTCTCAATTTATTTTTACGCCGTTTCTTAAAACTGCAAAAGCCTAAATGAGTTTGCCAAGTGTAGATATTGTTATTTTAAATTACAATACCAAAAGTATATTAGAACAATGCTTGCCTCAAGTCATTGCAAATTCTCAATATCCCAATTGTAAAATTATTATTGTAGACAATGCGAGCACCGACGATTCTGTGCAATTCGTTAAAACCACCTATCCAAATTTAGAACTCGTTGTTTTAGATTCAAATACAGGATTTGCTGGTGGCTATAATAGAGGATTAAAAGGTAGAACTGCAGATTATTTTGTACTCTTGAATTCTGATGCAGAACCTGAAAAGGGATGGATGGAGCCATTACTAGAAATGGTTAAGATGTATCCAAATCTAGGAGCATGTCAACCCAAAATTATCGATTATTTCAACCGCAACAAGTTTGAATATGCGGGAGCTGCAGGCGGATACATTGATGAATTTGGATATCCATTTTGTATGGGAAGGATCTTTGGAAATGTTGAATTTGATAAAGGGCAATACAATCATTCCAATGAAATATTTTGGGCTTCCGGAGCAGCAATGTTCATCAAAAGAGAAGCTTGGGAAATGGCAAATGGCTTAGACGAAGATTTCTTTGCTCACATGGAAGAAATTGATTTATGTTGGAGATTACAACTGCTTGGTTATAAAATTTACAACTGTCACCAAAGTACTTTCTATCACATGGGTGGCGCTACCTTGTCAAATCAAAATCCTAGAAAAACATACTTGAATTTCAGGAATTCATTGCTCATGCTTTACAAAAATTTGCCTGAATCAATTAAGTCAAAACGCATTTTTCAACGAAAAGTTTTTGATGGTTTGGCAGCTTTTCTTTTCCTCATACAAGGAAAACCCAAACATATTGTTCAAATTTTAAAAGCCCATCAATATTTCGATAAGCACAAGAAGAATTTTCAGATTTCTAGCAATCCTAGAGACATTCAAACACTATCCGGGGTGCTTAAAAACAGCCTGGTTATGGGATATTTCTTGTACGGAAAAAAAACATGGAACAACTGGTATAAAAATCATTAGCTCGATCGAGGGTGAAATTTCACCAAGGTATCTGCCAAATAATTTCTATCTAAGTGCGTATAAATTTCTGTGGTTGTGATTGATTCGTGACCTAACATTTCTTGCACTGCTCTTAAATCCGCGCCAGCTTCAACCAAATGTGTTGCAAAGCTATGACGAAATGAATGCGGGCTAATTACTTTGTCTATTCCTGACATCAATGCAGCCTTTTTGATGAATAGAAAAACCGATTGTCGGGTTAAGCCTCTTCCATAACGGTTTAAAAAAACCAAATCACGGCTCGATTTGGAAATGTTCAATTTATTTCTTATATTATTGGTATATAATTGGATGTGCTTCAATGCCTTCCCTGAAATTGGCACCAAACGTTCCTTATTGCCTTTTCCTAAGACTTGTATGAATTGGTCATTGAAATGAACATGCGTGAGTTGCAATCCCACCAACTCAGATACACGCAAGCCACAGCTATAGAGCGTTTCAAGCATGGCAACATTGCGTTCACCTTCGTCTGTAGAACGATCAATAATTGAAATCATTTGATCAATTTCTTCCGGGCTTAACACTACGGGTAACTTTCTTCCCGTTTTAGGTGGTTCTAAAAAATCTGCAGGACTTTCAACCAGCAAATCGTCTAATACTAAATATTTATAAAACGCTCTAACACCAGAAACAATTCGGGCCTGAGAAGTCGCTTGAAAACCCATTTCAGCAATAAATGCAGAGAATTGTTCTAGATTTTTTTTATTGAGAGACAATGGGCCTTGAGATCCGTTGTTCATAGACCAAAGCCTCAACTTTTCAATATCGCGATGATAAGCTTCAATGCTATGTTTCGACAATGACTTTTCTAAAGTCAAATATTGCCGAAACCCAACAATCACTTCATCCCATTGCACCATTTAAGGAATAAACTTAACCTTGTTTACTTGCAGTACTTCTTTGGTGTCTGCGTCTAAAATCCAAACCATACAACTCAATTTATCGGCTTTCCATTTTGCAACCCTAGGAATATAATAATGTTTTTCAGTTGTAAACCCTGCCGGCATTCCTATTGTTAAAGGATCACCATAGGCAGATGTCACCAACTTTCTTAAAACATGTTTAAACTTATAGCTTTCCTCAACTCCATTTGCAGTTGACTGCCAACCAACCATATCGTCTTCGAGGATTGCAATTACCCAATTCAATTTTGTAGTGCTAGGAATCGCGGTATTGGCAATTGCCTTAATTTCTATTCTACCTTTATCTTCATCGGGAAGCCATTTCGCTTTTAATTCTAAGTTAATTGGTGTAGTCTTAACCTTTTGCTGATCAACAACAATTGACCAAGAGTTTTCATCAATCAAATATTTTCCATTGTAAGATACATTATCAATAATTCCCAACGGTAAATTAGTCACCGTACCCAATGTCCCTACTAAATCATCTGCGTCTTTTGTAACCAAAGTATCCATGTTAGGCCAAGGCTTCGACAATGTGCCATAATTTGGGTAAATGGCCAATATTTGAAGCTTATTTGGATTCGCATCTTCAATTGCAAAGGCCTTTTCAGCCGCTCTCGGGCAATTATTGCAGCGAACACCAGTAACATCTATCAATAAAACTTGTTTTGCTTGTGCTGTTGGAGCAGCGCTTAAGTAGGTGGTATCCAACAATGGACGTTCTTTAAATTTCAAACCTGAAGGGGGTTCTTCTTCGCATGAAACGAATGAAAGTGCCAAAAGCATCCCTCCAAAAAACAAACTAGAAATTCTCATTCCACGAAAATAAGCAAAACCTTTGTTTGGTTATATTTGTTTATCATAATAATTATGAGAAAATTAAAAATGAAATTGCTTGCATCTGGTGCAATGGCTTTAATGACAGGTTGTTTTTTTGGGAAATCAAAAACTGTTGACGCACAGACTGCAAAAGAAGCGAACCCAAACGAATCGATTTACAACATCAAAATCATGCAATTGGATGAAAAAACCTCATTGGATTTATCGCAATACAAAGGCAAAAAGATTTTATTTGTAAATACGGCAAGTGAATGTGGATTCACCCCGCAATATGAAGACTTGCAAAAACTTCAAAATAAATATCCAGAAAAATTGGTGGTTATTGGCAGTCCATGTAACCAATTTGGAGGACAGGAGCCTGGAGGTTCAGAGCAAATTGCTTCATTTTGCAAAAAGAATTTCGGTGTAACATTTATGATGACACAAAAATTAGAAGTTAAAGGTGAAAATCAACATCCTTTGTATCAATGGCTAACGCGCAAAACCAAGAATGGTGTTTTAGAATCTGAGGTAAAATGGAATTTTAATAAATTCTTAGTCGATGAAAATGGGAAACTAATGGCATACTTTGCATCTACCACTGGCCCAATGTCATCGAATATTACCGATTTAATCGACAAATAAGAATTATTTTACTTCATAAACCAATTTTTTATGGCAATATGCAGTCATAACGCTATTTTTGCGGTTCAAAAATATACTCATGAGCATTCTAGTTAATAAAAATTCGAGGATTGTTGTTCAAGGATTTACCGGAAACGAGGGAACCTTTCACGCAACCCAAATGATTGAATACGGCACCAATGTAATTGGAGGTGTAACACCAGGAAAAGGAGGAAGTAAGCATTTAGATCGCCCTGTTTTCAACACTGTAGAAGCTGCAGTAAGCGAAGCGGGTGCCGATGTGAGTATCATTTTTGTACCCCCTGCATTTGCAGCAGATGCAATTATGGAATCTGCCGACGCTGGAATTCAAGTCATTGTTGCAATTACTGAAGGTATCCCAACAAAAGACATGGTGATGGTTAGAGAATATTTAAATTCTAAAAATTGCCGTCTAATTGGACCTAACTGCCCAGGCATCATTACTCCAGAGGAAGCAAAAATTGGTATCATGCCAGGATTTATTTTCAAGAAGGGTCATATTGGTGTTATATCTAAGTCTGGTACTTTAACATATGAAGCAGTTGATCAATTAACTAAATTAGGAATGGGTCAATCTACTGCAATTGGTATTGGTGGTGATCCAATTATTGGAACAACAACCAAAGATGCGATTGAATTGTTCATGAACGATCCAGAAACTGCTGGTATTGTTATGATCGGTGAAATTGGAGGTGGAATGGAAGCCGAAGCAGCAAATTGGATTAAACAATATGGCACAAAACCGGTTGTAGGTTTTATTGCTGGTCAAACTGCTCCTGCAGGTCGCCGTATGGGACATGCTGGTGCAATTGTAGGTGGCAAAGACGATACAGCAGCTGCAAAAATGGCAATTATGCGTGAGTGCGGAATTCACGTTGTTGAAAGCCCTGCAGAAATCGGACGTAGAATGTTCGAAGTCATGAAATAATCAAAATCCAAACGATACAAAAAAGGCTGTTTTACAACAGCCTTTTTTTATGCCCAAACGTTAAAAACGATTAAACCGTTTCCAACAATTTAATTACTTCTTCTTCTTCTTTGATTTTGTTAAATCAACCACTGTCACCCCGTCATGACCAGCTTCTACCCATTGGAAGAAATCATCTTTTAAGGCCGAATTCGGTGTTAACTTATTCAATTCAATAGATACCTCTGTGCCATTTTTATAGTGTTGAATAACCTTGTTTATCTTATAATTAGAATTGTCGATCTCCAACTTTAAATATGCATAGTTTGCCTTTTTCTTAGGCACCAATCGAATCACATCATGAACTCGGTTTCCCTCGGTTGTTGGGCCCTCATATTTAGTTTTATATCCTTTATGATACACCGTAAATATTTCATTTGGAGTGATGTTGTTGTCGCGCTTTTTGTAATCCTCTAGAGTAACCTCTTGATCGTCTGGATTGTAGGTCCAAATGGTTGAACCATTGCAGTAAATTTCCTGATTTGCATAGTTCAATTTGAACTTATTTCCTTTAATCCAAACTGTACCTTTTGAAACCAATGGTTTCTTATTTACCGCGCTTGTGGTAATTGTAAAGCTTGCGGTAATCGTTTTATACCCTTGATATAATTTCGATACTTTCTTAAGTATTTCTTGAGACTTTGCATCACTCTGACCCTTATCGGAAATCACTTCCTGTGTTTGCGCTAAAGCAATTGATGTTGCAAAAAAACTCATTACAACGAAACATAAAAATCTAAAATTCTGTATAACCATATCTTATTTACTATAAATTATTCAAAAATTGTTCCAAAGCAAATTCATCTGGAACGAGAACTTGACGCGGTTTGCTTCCAACATTAGGACCAACAATACCAGCATCTTCTAATTGATCCATCAAACGACCCGCTCTATTATAACCAATTTTCAACTTTCGTTGAATCATACTTGTACTTCCCACTTGATTTTGCACAATCACCCGAGCCGCATCCTCAAACATAGAATCTCTTTCATCGGCATTAAATTCACCCCCAGCAATGGTGGTTGTGTCATCTTTTACCTCCGGTAAGATATAGGCAGTTGGATAAGCCCGTTGCTCGCCAATAAAGTCACAAATTTGCTCCACCTCTGGTGTGTCTACAAACGGACATTGAAGTCGTATCATTTCATTTCCCCCACTATAAAGCATATCTCCTTTACCAATTAATTGATCGGCACCATTGCCATCTAAAATAGTACGGCTATCGATCTTAGAAGTTACACGAAAGGCAATTCTTGCTGGGAAATTCGCTTTAATCATACCGGTAATTACGTTTACCGAAGGACGCTGAGTTGCCAAAATTAAATGAATTCCAATGGCACGTGCCAACTGCGCAATACGGGCAATTGGCATTTCAATTTCTTTACCCGCGGTCATCATTAAATCTGCAACCTCATCTATCACCACTACGATGTACGGTAAAAATCGATGTCCATTTTGCGGATTTAACTTCCGATTCACAAACTTCACATTGTATTCAACAATATTTCTAACCATTGCATCTTGTAGCAATTTGTAGCGATTATCCATCTCAACACATAAAGAATTCAATGTATTGATAACCTTCGCGTTTTCCGTGATAATGGCTTCGCCATCACCAGGTAATTTAGCTAAGAAATGTCGTTCTATTTTATTGAATAATGTTAATTCAACCTTTTTGGGATCAACCAAAACGAATTTCACATATGCAGGATGCATTTTATAAAGCAACGATACCAATATGGCATTTAATCCAACAGATTTACCTTGACCTGTTGCCCCTGCCATCAACAAATGCGGCATTTTTGCCAAATCGGCAATAAAAATTTCATTTGAAATGGTTTTCCCTAAAACCACAGGCAATTGATAATCGCATTCTTGGAATTTCTTGCTTGCAAGAACTCCGCGCATTGGCACCATTTCTGGATTGCGATTTGGAACTTCAATACCAATTGTGCCTTTTCCAGGTATTGGAGCAATGATACGAATACCCAATGCTGCTAAACTCAGAGCAATATCATCTTCAAGGTTCTTTATTCTCGAAATTTTAACCCCCGGCGCTGGAATGATTTCATATAAAGTTACCGTAGGACCTACGCTTGCTTTAATACTAGAAATTCCAATTTTATAGTTTTCGAGTGTATCTTGAATTAATTTTTTACTTCTATTAATTTCTTCAATATCAATTTCTTGCTTCTTGGTGTCGTAATCTTTTAGTAAATCAAGTGTTGGAAACTGGTATTTACTTAAATCGGCTTTAGGATCAAATTCTGTATCAACTCCATATCTTTCAACCGCCGCATCGCCCTTGTTTTCTGTAACCAATTCATCTTTTTGCTGAGTTAAATCTTGAATTGCAAATCCATCTTCAAATTTAATTTCATTTGGACCTATGGCCGATATAACCGTTGGCTCATGTCTTTCCTCAGATTCGGATGTGTAAATTACAAACTCCTCCGATTCTTCATGAGAACCATCGTTGTTTTCAGCCTTAAATTGATATTCTTCTGGTTCAGTTGAATCTACAATTGGTTCGAATTTTGGCTTGTTCGTAGTGCCATTCAGCGCTTCATTGTTATTGAGGGATGAAGGTTCTACTTGCTCATCTTTACGCTTCATGGTGATGTTCATTCCATCCCAATTTTCAAAATCACTTACTGAAGGACCGTCATCTAAATTGTCGTCGGCAAATGGATTTTTTAGCTCTTCCGAATCAGAACTTACAAAGATCTCATCGTCATCGTCATCGGCACCATCTACAACAATACTTGGCGCTATTTTTTCTGCCTGAATACCACTTGAACTCAAATCCAAAACTTCATCCAATTCATGTTCTTCTATGTCCTCAGGATTTTTAAGAACAATTCGTGAGAAAGGATTTAAATTGAGGAAAACAAAAGAATAGACCACAGCAAAGGCAGTTAAAAACAAGAAAGAACCTATAGGTCCAATGCTATTCTGTATTTGAATTATTCCAAAATAACCAAATGTCCCTCCCAATAAAGGAAACCAAATTTGAAAGCAATATCCTAAAAATAGAGAAAACCAAATCACAAATAAAATGGTGTGTAACAGAATTCTCAATAAAGAAAATGGACGATAATCGAACAGCAAATACATCCCTGCGAGGACCATATAAGGCAGGATTGCAAAAGCCCCCAACCCAAAACCATTGTGCATAAAGAAAAATGCCAAACTAGATCCAATTGCGCCCATGGCATTGGCTGCTTTAAGTTTTGTTTCACCATCGTATTGTGCACCACCATCGGCAGAAAAACTTTGATCGGTTTGCCAAGTAAAGAAAAATGAAATAAAACTAATGAGAAATACAACAGATAAAACCAACATCAAAAAGCCCACAACCTTACGCGTTGTTTCGTTTTTTAAGGTAGCAGCCCTCCATATTTCTTTTCCAGAAATTTGTTCTGATTTGTCGGACGGTCTTTCTTTTAAAAAATCAGCCGGCGATTTAGATTTTTTTGTGGATTGTTTAGGTGCTGCACTCATTGTGATTTACGAAAGTAAAACGAAAATAAGGTCAAAAATTATGTACTTATTCACAGAAAAGTGAGTGTTTATTATATCACTCAAAAGAATATAATTTGCTCTTTATCAACTGTTTAATTGGAAAACTTCGCCCTCTATTGCGAGGTAAGTTTCTAAATGAATTTTCTTGGCTTCCAACAGCAATGGTTCTAGATCTGAATAACGTGCGCTGTAATGTCCAATCATCAAATTCTTAGCATTCGCCAATTTAGCAATTTGACCAGCTTGTAATGCAGTGGTATGAAAAGTTTCTTGGGCCCGTTGCAAACGATCATGCAAAAATGTTGCTTCATGATACAAAAGCGTTACATCAGAAATATTTGGGACAATTGTTTCATCGTAAATAGTGTCAGATATATAGGCAAACTTTCTGTTTTTATACCCCTGAAATGTCAATAATTCATTCGCAATTTCAATTCCACTTTGTCCCTTAAAATCTTCACCCCATTTCAATTTTTCATAAAAACTAACCGGAATTTCATAACGTTCACAAGCCTCTAAATTGATTTTCCTTTCAGGACCTTTCTCCTCTATCACAAAACCGGTACATGGAATTCTATGCTTCAATGGAATGGTATGGATTGAAAAATCATCTTCATCTAAAATTGTTTCAACATCATTTGGATTGGTAAAAATATAATGAATTTCAAAATTCATGTGCGCATCCCCAATTGTTAAAATGGCATCCATGATTGGTTTTAAGTCGGCCGGACAAACAATATACAATGGATCTACACGTCCAAAAAGTGCCATAGATGTAACCAGCCCAGGCAATCCGAAATAATGATCACCATGTAAATGGGAAATCAAAACATACTTTATTTTTTGCAGCCTCAAGTTATATTTGGTGAGTTGCAATTGGGTTGCCTCTCCACAATCAATTAAAAAATAATGCTTATCCAATCGAACATACTGTGCACTCGGATTTCTATCGCGGGTAGGAGTAGCGGAAGATGTGCCAAGGACAGTTATTTCAAATGGTTTTTGCATGAGGGAACTAAATTAGATTCAAACCCGCTAAAATCATGCCATTTGTTGCATATACTTTGTAATTCACAATTTTATTTAGTAGATAACAGCTCATCAATCACCTGAGTCACCTCAATGGTTTGAATTCTTTCAATGCATGGAATTGACTCGGAACAATGAATTTGATCACATGGATTACATTCAAGGAAGGAATGAATGACTTTAGACCTAGAATTTCTTTGCGGATAAAAAACATTTTTAACACCAGGCCCAAACAATCCAATCACCGGAATGCCAGACAGGTCAGCTATTTGCAATGGTCCACTTTCATTCCCAATAAACAACTCTGCATTTTGAATCACAGAAAACAATGTGAGCAATGAATCATTTGAAATCCAAATTTTCACGAAATCTTGTCCTGATTTTACATTTTCGAGTATGTCAATTTCATCTTTGGTGCCAACTACAATTGTATTTAATGCATATCTTTCCCATAAATGTTTTGCAATAAATGCAAATCTTTCTGCCGGCCACTGACGCAAAACCCTCCTCGCCGCTGGATGTATCACAACATGTTTTTGAACATTTAAACTTTCAATCCTCTCTTTCGCCAATGTAATTTCCGCCAATGAAGGGTATAATTTTGACACTCCTTTCAAGTCCAAATCTGATGCATATTTTAACAAAATTGGCTCAATGATTCTTGAATTTGTAATGGTTTCATGAGGTTGATTACCCCTTTGTTTAAACCGAACCGTACCTCTGTCAACCCGAAACTTATTTGTCTTTAAAATGGAGGCAAAAAAGGTTTTCCAATTTCCGCGAAGCTCAACCCAAACATCATACTTTTTAAGCTCTGAAGAATCATTCAAAAACTGATCGATATTCGGATCATTTTGAATGAGCGATTGCACAAATGGTTTGCATAAAACGGTAATTTTAGCATTTGGAAAAATGTCCCTCAAATTTTGAAACACATGAACGCTTGCAGCCATATCGCCAATTTCATCCAATTTAATGCACACCACTGACCTTACTTTTGTTCTATCAGCATCTCTCGAAAAAATACCAAGAATTGAATTCAAACAGGCCGACAAAGCCATATTCAAACCATAGAGTAATTTCTCGAATTGCATTTTAAACCAACGTTAAAGGGTAAACAATTGGTTGAGAAGGAACAGCGTCTGATGCAATTTTAGGCACCATCAAATTTAACAAAAACAATCCATCTTCGATTGAATCATCCACAAAAATCAATTCTGTGATACTCGAATGCAACCTCGTTTTTGAGGGATATTGCCACCAAATTCTATGGGCCGCGAGTGCCCCAGCATCTTCCTCAGGATCTACACTTGGCAAATCGGTAAGCAAATGCTCGAGGTTTAAATCTACCAAATACTGCATGGCATCTAATGTAAAATAAGGTGGATTATTGCCAGACCAAACTTCACTTTTCTTAGAAACCTCATTTGGAGTTGAGCGAATAATGATTGCCTCAACCTTTTCAATGCGATGCTTTTGCAATTCAGCCAATGTAATTACCCAATCGTTATTTTCCATAACCAATGGAACAGTGATCATTTGAGCCGTGAAAAAATGCTTTGTTAAAACTTCATGAACAGAAATTCGCTCTTCCGCAATATGTCCCACCCCTTCAGTATGCGTGCCATTTCCATGGGCGCAGTAGGTTACAATTTCACAATTTGCACTTCCACCCTCTTTCACAGATCCTACAAAATCACCCACACGAATGGGCTCAACCGTTGGATAATTGATGTGAAACGCATTCGGATTTTCGAAATTTGGCCCAAATCCCAATGTTAAATTTAGCGGTTGTGATAAATCAGCAACATAATGGCTGTTCTGAATATTCAAAGAAAATTGCATTGTTTCAAAATTGATAAAAAGAAACCGAAAAGAAAAATAATCGCAGAATTAATCTTCAGGCAAATCCAAAGCCTCCTCTAAGATTTCCAAGAATTTTTTATGGCTAATCTCATATGCGCCAAACTGAGCAATATGGTCATTCAAATATTGAGTATCTAAAAGTTTAAAATGATGTTCTCTCAAAAACTCAACTAAAAACACCAAACATATCTTGCTGGCATCGTTCACAGTGTGAAACATGCTTTCCCCGAAAAATGCCTTTCGAATGCATACCCCATAAAGTCCTCCAACCAATTCTCCATCTAAATAGGCCTCGAAACTGTGTGCAAATCCTTCGTGATACATCGCAATATAGGCCTCCTTAATTTCATCAGAAATCCAAGTATCGTCATCTCTGTTTTGGGAACACTTTTCAATGACCAACGGAAAATTACGATTGATCACCAATTCGAACTTGTTTTTATTGTATAACCGTCTTAAATTTTTAGATACTTTAAAACGTTCATCTAACGGAATAATTCCCCGACGCGTTGGCGTATGCCAATAAATGGCATCGCCTTCATCTGGATCAGCCATTGGAAATGAACCAGACAAATATGCTTGAATGAGTAATTGAGGCGTTAATAACATTTCTGCAAAAGTAATTCAACATAAAATGTGTGAATTCATTTTTCTGATGTTTTTTTGCACCATTATGGGAAAAGGTAAAAATAAGCTTGAGAAATTTGCTGAATTCGATTCTTTTGAGAACACCTACGATTACAATTCGGATACAAAAGGCAAATGGTCAACTATTTTTGGCAACACAAACCCTATTGTTTTAGAACTTGCTTGTGGCAAAGGTGACTATGCAATTGGCCTTGCGAAAATGAATCCCAATAACAATTATATTGGTGTTGATATTAAAGGAAATAGACTTTGGAAAGGCGCTAAAACAGCCCTAGAATTAGAATTAAACAATGTGCGATTTTTGCGTATCGAAATTGATAAATTATTTGACTTTTTCGCGGAAAACGAAGTTTCTGAAATGTGGATCACCTTCCCAGACCCACAACCACACAAAGAAACCAAGCGTTTAAGCAGTGGTAGATTTCTAAACGTTTACCGAAAAGTCATGCCAACAACCGGCATCATGAATATCAAAACTGATTCAGATCTATTCTATGAAAGTAGTTTGGCGCAAATTGAAGAGGATCAACTCACTTTACTAGAAAATATCAATGACGTATACAGCATGATTCCAGTGCCAGAATTCCTACAAATCAGAACTTTTTATGAAAGTATTTGGTTGGAAATGGGCAAAAAAATCAAATACGTTAAATTTATTTTGGGGGATGTTTTTAGCAGAGAAAGGAAGAAAAAGAAGGAAACCCCAGAAAATACTGATTAAATGTAATGGAACATTTTGAGCAATATTAGAATTAATACGGCTAAAATTAGAATTCCTACAATTGTATTCAAAATGGGACTCAAAATTCCCAATAATCCAAACCCTATCCCAATATAACTTAGAATTGTTCCCCAGTTGCTTATTTTCAATTTGATACCCAATAATCCTATTAAAATAGCCATAATAGAAAATGCAATAAATGCAATATTCAACATTCCAATAAGTCCTGAAATCACACTTAACCAACCAATTGAACGTCCAATTTTGCGTTTAATAGATGTTTTAGCATTCTTTTCTTGGGTCTTTTGTACTTTCGAAAATTCATTGTATACAGCCTTAACCTGAGGCTGTTTTACCATTTCAACCAACTTCGTGCGATTCAATTTAACCAAATGATGATTTACACTTTCCGAAGATGCATTGGGAGCCATTTCTAAAATTGATTGAGAAATCGAAATATCATCATTAGAATGGATACTCTTGAATTGATGGGTTTTGTTATTATCTATATTCCAACTTCCACCTCCAATGTCAGGACATTGCTTATTGCGCGAAGAAGCGCAACCATTTAGCACTAAAATCAAAACTAAAAATGAAAATATTGAATTCAAATTAAATTTCATCATTCAAATTTACTGTTTAATGTTCCTTAAATAAACCATTCTTTACACCACCGACTTTACGTCTAATAAATAAGATTCTTTTGCTTGTTTTTCGAATTGAAGTGCTTGTCCTTTCCGAATATACACCTCATAGGAAACCCTTTCGGTATATTCCCTATTTGTAATTCTCACTTGATATGAATTTAACAAACGGTGAATTTCTTGTTCATGTTGAAACTCGGCGGCAATGGTGAATTTTTCTTCCATGAATTTCTCAATTGATCCGGATTGTTCAAGCACCAATTTTGCAGATGAACCGTAAGCCTCAATTAATCCTGGAATACCCAACATTGTCCCTCCAAAATAGCGCACTACAATCACCAATACATTGGTTAATTGCTTCGATAAAATAGCCCTTAGAATTGGCCTACCTGCTGAATTTGCGGGTTCTCCATCGTCGTTAGCCCTTTGTGCTTGACCTGCTTGACCTAAAATATATGCATAACAATGATGCGTTGCATCCGGATATTTTTGCTTAATTTCTGTCAAACATTTCTTTACTTCTTCCTCAGATTTAACATTGAAGCTATAGGTCAAAAAACGGCTCCCTTTCTCTCTGATCGTAGATTCTGCGTTGGTCGTAATTTCAAAAAATGTGTCGGAAAACATCATCACATCATCAATAAAATTGCTAAAATGGCAATACCCAAACCAATCTTTCCTTTTTGTGTGAGCTTTTCTTTAAACGCCAAACCAAAAATTGCCGAACAGCAAACCACACCAATGTTATTAAACGTAAAAAACAGACTTGTTTTGCCCGCAAATGCTTCAATTGCTTCGAACATCACAACCAATGAAATAAAATTGCAAGTTCCCAAACAAATTCCACCAATAAGACTTCTAGAGTTTAAATTTTTTATGAGGGATGGTTTCACTGCAATGATCATCAATCCTGAAATAAAAGCACCGGCAAAGAGCAATGTCGACATTTTAACACTGTCGAAATAGGTGTAATTCGCATTTTTGAGCAAATTCAATCCTGTATCAACAAGACCGCTTCCTAAAAACACGAGTAATAAAACCCAATCAAAATGCAAGCCACCCTCTTCCTTAATTGAAATGAGCACCACTGAAATTAAAGACAGAATAATGCCACAAACATGGAGCATCGATAAATGTTCATGAAAGAATGAAACTGCAACCAAAACAGGCAATACAACACTCATTTTAGAAGCCATTGAACTCATTCCCGCACCCACTTTTTGAGTGGCGGTACCCATTAAAAAAAACGTACCAATGAATAAAATACCCGTTGAAATAATTGGGATAAACCCTTGTTGGTGAATTGTTTCAGCCTTTAATATATGCGCAGAACCCAGATAAAGGTTCCCAAGAATAAAACAAGTTAAATAATTTACAATGATTGCCGAAAACATATCAACTTTAAACCTTGAAAATAGTTTAAAGGCAATGAACAAAGAAGTACTGAAAAGAATACTTAAAAATAGCCAAATCATGATATTCGATTAAATTTCATATGAATATCATTAGGCAAATCAACTTCATTGGTTTTACCAAATTGATGATTGGGGGCATCAATACCTCGATCAATTGTAACATTTTTACTTTTATACGTATGGATTTCATCAGCTAAATTTGCATCAATAAACGATTGTAAGGTCTTTGAACCTCCTTCAACCATCAATGAGTTCAACTGGTTTTCATAAAAATACTGCATCAATTGAGGTAAAATTGGCGTCTCATCTAACTGAATGTATTGAACATTCTCTACGCCGCCGGCTTTCACTTTATTGAAAACACAAACTTCAGAGGTTGCAGTGTATTGTCCTCGCAAGTGTGGATCCAAAACAAATCTTTTTGGCGAATGACCTTCGTACAGCCGATTGTTTAGCAATGGCTGATCGATATTCCAAGTTTCAACTCCAACCAATATTGCTGAGTGCTGCTTACGCAAATCATGGGTTATTTCATTTGTACCCATTCCACTAATTTGATATTTCTGCAATGGCAATGGTGCTAAAAATCCATCTTTAGATTCTGCCCATTTTAAGGTTACAAATGGTCGTTTTAGGGTATGAAACGCATAGAAAAAACGATTCAATTCTTTACAAGCTTCCGTTAAAATATTTGATTCAACCTCTATTCCGTGATTTTGAAGTCGTTTGATTCCCGACCCTGCAACCAATGGATTTGGGTCGCCAAGTCCTACGAAAACTTTTCGGAATTTATTTTCAATGATCAAATCTGCACAGGGAGGTGTTTTTCCAAAATGAGAACAGGGTTCTAAGTTTACATAGAGATCACATTCACTTAAAATGCTACGATCCTTTAAAGCTAAAATTGCCATTCTCTCTGCATGCGCTTGGCCTATAGCAACATGCCAACCTTCGGAAATGATTTCATTGTTGTGAACGATCACGCAACCCACCAATGGATTGGGGTTTGTATACCCAATTCCACGCTTTGCCAACTCCAGACAGCGCGATATATAATTTTCGGCATTCACAATTTAATGCGAAGTTATGGTTATTTTTGAGGTAGAATGGAAAAAATAATTTCTGTAAAACTGAGTAAAATTTTCAAAGAATTTTTTGCAAATCAGCAAATTTCAGGTATTATTTTAGTTCTTGGAACCATATTTTCATTAATCATTTCCAATTCTCAGTATGGTGGTTCATTTCAATCATTTTGGGGGACAAAAGTCGGAATTGAAAACCCGCAACTGCATTTGAATCATTCCATTGTAGATTGGATAAACGATGGATTCATGACTTTGTTTTTTCTCCTGGTAGGCATTGAAATCAAGCGCGAACTCATCAGCGGAGAACTCAGCGATCGAAAAAAAGCCATGCTGCCCATCATTGGGGCCATTGGTGGGATGTTGGTGCCTGCACTTTTATTTTTAGCGATCAATTTTAACTCACCAGGCACAATCAGAGGAATGGGAATTCCAACTGCAACTGACATTGCGTTTGCAATTGCAATTCTCGGATTATTAGGCGATAAAGTTCCTATGTCCCTCAAAATATTTTTAACCGCATTAGCAATTATCGACGATTTGGGAGCAATATTGGTCATTGCTATATTTTACGGAAATGGAATACAATTTACATGGATACTTGCATCAATGATTATTTGTGGGATCATTTTATTTTTAAATCACAGAGATTACACATTTACTTGGTTGTATACAATTCTTGGAATTTTGTTATGGTTTTGCATGCTACATTCTGGAATACATGCAACAATTGCTGGCGTCATATTTGCCTTTCTTTTACCTCGCCAATCTCAAAAAGAGGGTAAAATGTCGGATGCTTTTGAACATTTTCTTCAAATTCCAGTTTCATATTTCGTATTGCCCCTTTTTGCAATTGCGAACACAGCAATCTCAATGGATGCGCAAGTGATAACTGAACTTTTCCATCCACTTCCACTTGGCATATTTATTGGGCTATTGATTGGCAAACCACTTGGTATTTTTTGTTTTTGTTGGATCGCAAATAAATTGAATTTGGCATCGATTTCCAAAGAAATTTCTTTAATGCAACTTTTAGCGGCTGGGATTTTAGGTGGAATCGGATTTACAATGTCTATTTTCATTGCAAATCTTGCTTTTGACGATCTTCATTTGATTCAACTTGCAAAAATCAGTGTACTTTTTTCGAGTACATTGGCGGCTTTGTTTGGTTTTTTGATTTTCAAAAATCAATAACTGATAATTTTTGGTTCTTGTTTTTGAGAGGAATTGAAATCATATTTTACAAAGTCGGAAGAAAAGAAGAATGCAGAAAAATTAATCATCTATATTGGCAGTTTGAACCAATTCATCTAGGTCAATGATTTTAATTTTTTTACCTTCTAGAGCAATCATGTTGTCTGACTTAAATTCGGACAACAATCGAATAACAGTTTCAGTAGCCGTACCTACCAAATTTGCCAATTCTTCTCTGGAAAGTTTTAAATTTATTGTCATATTATCCTCTTCAAATCCATAGGTTTCTTTGATAAACAATAACGCCTCCGCAAGCCTCTCTCTCACCGGCTTTTGCGCCAAATGAGTGATACTCGTTTCTGCTTTCCGCAAATCATCACTCAACAATTTCATGATTTCCATTGAAAGCACTCCGTCTTTTTGCAAAATCCCCATGAATAATTCCTTGGGTATAAAACAAATACCTGAATCTTCAAGTGCAACGGCAGAGCCACTGTATTTATCTTGGCTCAGCAATGCTCTATAGCCCAATAAATCGCCAGCTTTAACCAATCTTAAAATTTGCTCTTTGCCATCATCTCCAAATTTCGAGAGTTTTATTTTGCCATAATTGACGCAATAAATTCCAAAAGGCCTTGATCCCTCGTGGAAAATTGTTTGTCCTTTTTTGTAAGGGGTACAAATTTTCTCATCATTAATTTGTTCCAGCGAGTCATTTTCAACTTTGCAAAACACTGATGTAAAACGTTTTGTGCAATTTTTGCAGTCTAATGTTGAATGTTCGAAACTCATAAACTTAAATTATATCATCTCAAATGTATACGTTTAATCGAGTTTTATCTATTTTTTAAGAAAAAAAATACATTTATTAAAGTTTCATAGGTTTGCAACAAGATGATTCACGCACAGAATGAGGGTGAATTTTTGGACTCAAATATGGAATCCCTAAATTTAATCCTCTCAAAAGAAACCAAACACCCAAAAGCAATAACCACCAAGGCAGAAACTTACTGAGATGATTTCTTAATTTAACGGTGATTATATTTTTTAGTGAGTAAACGAGCATTAAAGACGGAATTGTTGCAAGACCAAAACCCAACATGAAAATAAAGGAACCTTCTGTACTGCCTGTTCCAAAGGCAGCTAAAAGCGCTCCGTAAACCAAACCACAGGGTAACAATCCATTCAACATTCCAGCTAAAAACATACCCAAGAATGATTGACTTTGCATGGCTTTGCCAAACAATCTCAATACACCACGCTGAAGCGCCCCTTGGTTTACTTTTTGTTTTCCAAAAAACTCGCGATACCATAAAATCAAAAACAAACCACCTATTGCTAAGCTAAAATACTGCTCAAAATACTTTAAATCAACAATTTGGAATACAAATCCAAACAACAAACCCAAAATACAATAAATAAAAATCCTTCCAAAATGATACAATGCATTTTGAAAATAGCCAACAATTTTAGAATTCGTATTGAAAGGAAATATTAAAATTAAAGGACCGCACATTCCTATACAGTGTAAACTACCTGCAAGACCTAAGAGCATCCCAGCAAAGAACTCAACCAACATTATTTTTTGTAATTGATAACAGATTGAAATGTATCATTTTTGGAATTAGACCAATTAATTTTAACCTGATAACTAGACATATGAATGTACTTTTCTGGCAAGTTCCATTTTGCCAATTTTGAAACTGGCAAGTTCATCAACACATCAAATTTTGAATTTGATGGACAATAAAATTCTGCTGTTCCTTTCAAATTTGACCCACTCTCAGTTGGCAATACCAAGAAATCTGCACCTTCTATTTTTTGTATTTCAGGGACAAATCCTTTTTTGTTTGCATTATTAGAAGCGTTAATTTCTGTTTGGAATTGAATTTCCTTTTGATAATAATTCTTATCAACTAAATCTATCGTTTGTTGACTTGATCGATAAACCAAATACACCATTCCAACAACAAAAATCACATATACAACGATAATTGATTTTCCCCAATTCATAGTTTTTTCATTAAAATACTGGACCTAAAAAATTTGTTTTTTCAACTTCTATCAACTCTCCACGGTGATATAAATTTACTTTTATGGTTTGCTTTCTCTTCATGATTTTATTGGCAGGGATTTTAATAAAAAGTGTACTCTTTATGCTTCCTTCTTTTTTGAGGGAAATATATTTATGTCCATTCACCAATTCAATCACTCCATCCCCATCCAATTTCATTTCAAGTGAATCATAATGTTTGTGACTTTTATTAATCAGCATAAAATTATACATGTTTGAAATTTTGCCATCTGGTGTTTCAATATATAGTTGACCTGCTGCTTTAATTACCTGCAATTCTACCGAAGACCTTGTAAATAATATTGCAATGAATGCTGTTAATAAAATGACCAAAACTACAATATATGCCTTTAAACGTGCAGTTATGATAAATGGTTGATTTTCAGCAATTGTAGCTTCCGACGCATACTTAATTAAACCTATAGGCTTATTAATTTTAGTCATAATTTCATCACAAGCAT
>CAIRMY010000314.1 GCA_903879775.1 uncultured Bacteroidota bacterium | reverse complement strand
TGAAATTAAAGGCGATTTTTTTGAAAGTCAATATCCTGCAGAACCCATTTTAGAACTCAAAGAAGGGGCTCAGGTGATGTTTATCAAAAACGATATTTCAGGAGAAAAGAAATATTACAACGGCAAAATTGCCGTGGTTTCTTCGATTACCAATGATAAAATTGAAGTTGTTGTTCCAAATTCTCGCGAGATTATTGAAGTTGAAAAAGACATCTGGCAAAATTTGAAATATCAATACGATGAAGTTGAAGACAGGGTCAGTCAAAACGAAGTTGGTAGTTTCAAGCATTTTCCCTTGAAACTCGCTTGGGCCATCACCATTCATAAAAGTCAAGGTTTAACCCTAGAGAAAGTCATTATCGATGCTGAAAGATCTTTCGCACCTGGTCAAGTCTATGTGGCTTTGAGTAGATGTGTGAGTTTGGATGGATTGTATTTGAAATCTGGAATCAATGGTCGGAATATTTTTATCGATGATCGAATTGTGAACTATTCTCAAAATCATGTTTCCACCCATGAATTACCAGAGATTTTAGAACAAGAAAAACGACAATTTGGCCAAGATAAGCTACTCAAAATATATGACTTCGATAATTTAAGGGTTTTTGTATATTCATGGAAACAGCGATTGTTGGCAAAATATGGACTTGAATTTCCTCAAGATTTAAATGATTGGTCGGAGAGGGCAATTTCTGTTTTATTTGAACTGAATAGGGTTGCCGAAAAATTTCAATTTCAACTCAATCAAACTTTTCAGGAATGTAAAACCAATGCCGACTTGCTACCAACGTTAACTGAGCGTTGCTCGAAAGCAACGGTTTACTTTATCAAACAGCTCGACGATAAATGTTACATTGAGTTAAAGACACTTTTAAATTCCTATACCATTAAACCAAAACAGAAGAAATGGCGCAAAGAGTTGGATGCTGTTTCAAATGTGTTGTTTGCAAAACGCAATCAATTGATTTACGTTTCTTACAGAAGCATTCGCTTGTTTAATGATGAGATTCCTCTGGTTTCTGAGCAATTGGCTCAGCAACAGACTGATGAAATTGTTGAAAAACCCAAAAATGAAACAAAAGCCCGTGCCAAAAAGAATGTCTCTCAAAAAAATGAAAGTGGTGATTTTCCTGAAACTGTTCAATTGACCTACAACATCTATTTAACGTCGAAGTCTATTGAAGAAACAGCCAAGGAAAGAGATTTGGTGAAATCTACCATTGAAAGTCATTTGATGAAATGTGTTGAATTGGGGATGCTTGAAGTGATGGAATTTGTTGACAATGTATCCATTGAAGAAATTAGGGCAATGAAAAGTTCCCCTGATGATAAGTTGTCGGACTTAAAATTAAAGCTGAACGACAAATATTCATATTTCCAGATTAAATTGGCACTTTTAGAATCAAAAATCTAAAAGATTCATCAAAACGAAAGACATGCGCGAGCACCCAAAACCGCATTCGTGGAAAGTAGCGATCCACTGAAATGATTTTTTGCCTTGATGTTTGATTGTTATATCTTTGTTAAATTCAAATTTTAAATACCTCATTCAATGACAACCAAACCCAATGTATTTACGTTGCTTCAAGTAACTCAAAACATTCAAAATGTTGTGAATCAGGTGTTTAAAACGGGATTTTGGGTGAAAGCGGAAGTGAATAAATTGAATTTTTATGCGCATTCAGGACATTGTTTTCCAGAGCTTGTCGAAAAAACAAACGGAAAGGTTGTTGCAGAAATGCGTTCAACCATTTGGAATTCAGATGTGTCTAGAATCAATGCCAACTTTATAAAAACCTTAGGCGAACCCCTCAAAGATGGCATCACCGTGCTACTATTTGCAATGGTCGATTTCCACCCAACTTACGGTTTAACCTTGAAAATTTCTGACATTGATCCATCATTTACCCTCGGTGAGCTTGAAAAAGAAAAACAAGAAAGCATTCAAAAGTTAAAATCTGAAGGGATATTTTCCCTCAATAAAACCAAACATTTACCCTTATTGCCAAAGCGAATTGCCATTATTTCTGTTGAATCGAGCAAAGGATATTCCGATTTTATGCAAGTCATTCAGAAAAATCAATGGAACTATCAATTTGAAACATTTTTATTTCCTGCCATTTTGCAGGGCGACAATGCTGCGCCAACCATCATTGCTCAGTTGAAACGCATTCAAAAGGTGATTCAACACTTCGATGTTGTTGCCATCATTCGCGGTGGGGGCGGCGATGTGGGATTGTCGTGCTACAACAATTATGGACTTGCCCGTGAAATTGCAATGTTTCCAATACCGGTTTTTTCGGGGATAGGACATTCAACCAACGAAACGGTTTCGGAAATGGTTTCCTACAGAAATGCCATTACCCCAACAGAATTGGCCGATTTTTTAATCCAAGAGTTTCACAATTTTTGGGTGCCTGTGCAAAAAGCCCAGGAAAAAATCATTCAAATGTCGAGAGAAGTTTTGCAAAATTCGCGGAAACAACTCACCAATGAAGTCAATTTTTTGAAAGCCCATTTGAAATTGCAGCTGCAATCGTATCGCAATATTTTGGATCTCTCAAAGCAAAATTTGAAAGGTCTTTCCCTCGAATTTCTTTCAAATCAGCGAACAACAATCAATACCGTTTTGCAGCCAAATTTGATTCGTTCCGCTAAAATGTCCCTCAAAAATTCTTTAAATTTAATTGAAGGACAGGAGAAGGTTGTAAATTTGTTAAATCCATTGAATTTGCTCAAAAGAGGGTATAGTTTAACTTTCGTGGATGGCAAGATTTTGAAATCCGTAGAAAATATCCAAAAAGGACAGAGAATTCAGACGCAATTTGTTGATGGAATTGTAGATAGTGAAGTTATTGTTGTTGAAAAAAGTAAATAAATAAACTGATGAGTGAAGAAAAAAATATAAATTACACTTCGGCATTTGATGAATTACAAATGATTGTGAAAGAAATTGAATCGGGCGATATTGGCGTAGATGAGCTGTCAGAAAAAGTGAAAAGAGCCTCAACTTTAATTGCAATTTGCAAAGAAAAATTGTTTAAAACCGAAGATGATGTGAATCAAATTCTGAAGGATTTAGAAGCTGAATAAGATCAATTACCAATGAACCATTTAGATTCATGAATCCCATTAAATTCAAGAATATTCAGGATTTAATTGATGAAGATTTCGACTTGATTTTCCCTTTAGAAATTAGACGTAAATCAGCAACACATTTCACACCAATTAAAATTGCCAAAGCCGCTGCTGAATTTTTGGCAACTGAACCCGGCATTCGCATTTTAGATGTGGGTTCGGGAGCTGGTAAGTTTTGTATTGTTGGTGCGCTCATTACAAATGCCCATTTTACGGGCGTCGAACAAAGAAAGTCGCTCTGCGATTGTTCAAATGAAATTGCCAATAAGTACGGACTTGAAAACGTAAGTTTTCTAAATGCGAATATGAACCGAGTGAAATTTAGCGATTTCGGTGCATTTTACTTATTCAATCCGTTTTTCGAGAATTTGTCGCCTGAATCGGCCATTGACCAGAAGGTGTTTTTGGATGATGAACTGTATTTAGAGTATTCAGATTACGTTCAGAAACAATTGAGCACCATGCCTGTTGGCACGAGGGTGGTTACCTATCACAGTTCGGGTCCGGAGATTCCAAACACCTATAAACTAAAAGATTCGTTGTTTAAAACGCACTTAAAATTCTGGATTAAACAGAGTTAAAAGGACGAATGCAAAAAATGCAGATTGCACTTTTCGCATTCGAGAAAAATGTTAATCTGTTTTGCTTTTCTGACTTTTTTTAAGCGCTTTGTCGGCTTTTTTCTCTTTGGGAGTTTTTGCTGCAGCTGTTTTGTCTGATTTCTTTTTGCCTTCTTTTTCTTTTGCCATGATAGAGTATCTTTTGGGGCTTTTAAAACCTGCAGAATTGCAGGTTAGGAGGCTTTAGATTTAGTAAAGGTAAGTTAAAATTAAGGCATTGTGATGAAACAAGGTGAAGAATTGAACAAAGTTTTAGAAGGTTGAACTTTTCAAATCAATGCTTTACCAACTTAGACGAAACTTTTTATTTTTTTTTGTAAGATATTTCGGATTAATAAATTTTAAATTTTATATTTGCAGTCCTGTTGGAGAGATGGGTGAGTGGCTGAAACCACCAGTTTGCTAAACTGAC
>CAIRMY010000313.1 GCA_903879775.1 uncultured Bacteroidota bacterium | reverse complement strand
TCGAAAATGAAAATAGATTTTACCTTATTTCCACTATGTAATGCTTGATAAAAACCGTGATTGTCGTTGACTCTCAAGTCCCTCCGAAACCAAAAATACGTAAATTTATGCTCCATGAATTAAGTTTTCGATTGCCATTTCAATTGTAGGAAACTCAAATGCAAACGATTCTTTTAACAATTTCGAGGGATAAATGTTTTGATTTGTGAGTGTCAAAATGCTTCGTTCCCCTAAAATTGTTTTCAATACAAAGGCCGGGGCATTTGGAGTGAAATTGATGGGCAAAATCGATTGATTTTGTTTCTTTGTTTCCAAGAGAATGGTTTTTGCAATTTTTCCTTGTTCACAAGGGTTGGGAGAAACTCCATTGTAAATTCCATTTGGTAATTTATTGTGAATGAGGTCTATATAAATGTTGACCAAGTCGTTTATATGAATCCAACTCCAGATATTATTGGGGCTTCCGGTGGTAGGAACAACTCCTAATTTGCGGAATTTATTCATAATTGGGAGCACACCACCATCGTTGGAAAGCACAAGTCCGGTTCTCACAATACTTGTTTGAATGCCCAAGGTTTCCATTTGAAGGGTTGCTGTTTCCCAGTCGGAACAAACTTTAGCGAGGAATCCATTTCCAACCTTTCCCGATTCGTCTGTCTGCTCTAAAACGGGATCATTGTAATATCCAATTGCCGATGCAGCAATAAAATGTTTAGGAAATATATTATTTTCTTTAAACATTTTAAATAATAAATTCGTACCATCAATTCTAGAATGATAAATAGAGGATTTATGAGCTTTTGTCCATGGTTTAGCAATGTTACTACCCGCTAAATGAATCACACAATCCACATTTTCAAAAGCTTTGATATCTAATTTTTTAGAAAAAATATTCCAAGTGAAATCTTTTTTATGGGTTTGATTGTTACTCTCGTGGAATAACGGAATAATTGAGTGATGTTGAGCTTGTAATTTTTTCACAAGAACGTTTCCAATAAGGCCGGAACTACCAGTAATTACTATTTTCATAAGTGATGGAAGACAATACAACAATCGAAACGAAAAAAAGTCGGACGATAATCAAATCTAAACGAGATTTTCGCGACAAATATTTTATTAAAGATGTCGAGAATATCACCGGGATCAAAGCGTTTACCATTCGAATTTGGGAACAGCGTTATGGAATGTTGGTGCCAAAACGCACAGACACAAATATACGTTATTACGAAGAAGACGATCTTAAATATATGATGAACGTAGCCATGTTAAACGTAAATGGCTACAAAATTAGTAAAATTGCTGAAATGTCGCGTGAGGAAGTTCAAAGACGAACTTTAAGTATTTCAGAAGGCAATAGTACTTATCAAAATCAGATTCAAGCGCTTACAAGCGCAATGCTTGATTTTAATGAAAAAGAATTCAATAAAATATTGTCGATCAATATTTTGAAATTGGGAATTGAAGAAACCACTGGGAAAATAATTTTTCCACTGCTTCAACATGTTGGAATTCTTTGGTTGAGTGGATCCGTTAACGTTGCGCACGAACATTTTATTACTCATATAATCAAGCAACGTTTGTATTCCGCAATTGATCAAGTTTCAACTCCCTTGGCAGCCAATGCTAAAAAATTCGTTCTTTTTTTACCGAATGGTGAAAACCACGAGCTGAGTTTGCTTTTTGCATCGTATATGTTGAAATCTAGAGGACATCAAGTTTATTACATAGGTTCGTCAACACCAATTGAAGATTTAAATCAATTGTGCAAGGTGCATAAGCCGGATGTATTGTTCTGCGCAGTTACAAATGCGAATAACAATATGCCAATTCAGGTATATGTAAATACTTTATCGAGAAATTGGCCAAATACAACCATTTGTTTGACGGGTAGCCAAATTGTGAAACGCCGCGATTTAAAGGTTGGAGCTAATTGTAAAATCATTGCCAATCCAAACGACTTTTTAGACTTTTTGGCAAAACTTTAAAGCTCAGTTTTTTGCAAAAAAGAGCGGATGGTACTGCTCAATGTTTACCTCGCTGTTTAGTGGTGCCTGATTGATTAAATGTTGTGCAAACTGTTCGCTTAAAACACTCACTAAAGAACTTCCCTTACTTCCAAGGCCATTGTAAACAAACAAATTTTGTTGAATTGGATGCTCGCCTAAATAAGGCCTCCTTTCTGCAACTGTAGGTCTTACGCCTCGTTTGTGTTCAATGAGTTGAATGGGTTTGCCTAACCAAGATTCCAATTCTTGTATGAGCCAATCTGAATCTGACTCTTTTTCCTGGGTGCTGTAATTGTCTGAATGATAAGTGCTTCCGGCTAACCATTCGTTGTTTCCAATTGGCAATAACCATTCTTTTTTCTTAAGTATATGCGATTGAGGGATGCCTTCAATTTTTACTTTTAGAATATCACCTCCAGACGGATTAAAAGGCAAATAATTGAAAAAAGGATTTAAATGAATATTTACACCATCTGCAAAAACAACTTTTGAATATTTTATTTCTTCGTAAATCCAATCACCAGAATCTCCAATCAGTTCATTGTAATAAAATTGTCCTTCAAAATAAAATGAATTTTCTTTTTGAGGGATGTGGACTTTTGCCAAATCAATGAATTTTGTCACATCTAATCGGCCTGTGAGTAATACTTCGATACAATCAAAATTCAGTGGTTTCATGCATTCTGGAAGTTGTGGGGCATTGATATTTAAATATTTTTCAAAGCCTGGCTCGCCGGCGCGTATGGTCCAATTATGAACTTGTCTGAGGTTCTTGTGAATTTGAAGGGTCGGAATTTCATCAATGAAATGTGCATTCCATTGATCTTCAAATGATTTATAATAATTGAAAACATGAGGAAAAATTTGGTCACTCAACCATGTTTTTCGCACATTTCTTGGAACCATGGCGCTTATAAGTCCTGCTGCAACTCTGCTGCTGCTGCGGTTGAATTGATTGTCGTAAATTGTAACAGAAGCACCAAGTTTTTGCAATTCAAGGGCCAATGTAGTTCCAGCAATTCCTCCACCTACAATTAAAAAATCCACATGTTTTGTTTTTTCGCCCATTTACAAAGATATTGCTACAAAAATACAACGATTCTAATGAAATCAATCAGCCTAATTGCCCTAGCGTTTTTGCCATTGTGTCTTTTTTCACAAGGCGAAAACAAAATGAAAATTAAAGAAGGCAAATTCTATTCATATCCCGAAGTGCTGATTTTGGCTTCTCAAATCGATGGTGACAATGCAAGTGGGTATAATAAATTCGGATATCAATTGGGATTGATTACGGGCATTGGACTAAAAAACAATAAATCATTGTCGTTCACAATGGGTTTGTCCGAGCGCGGAAGTCGCAGATTGTTCAATCCAGACGAACCTTCATTGAATGCATTTCACATTCGATATACTTCATTGGATTTAGGTTTATTGTACGGTGTAATTTTCAATTCTTTTCATCTGCAGGGAGGAATTAGGTCTACGTATTTGCTGGGAATTACCGAAACAGAGAACTATGTTCCAAACATTGTTCAAGATTACCAAAAAATGGGAGTGTTGTTGGATTTAAAAGCGACATATCCATTGAATGATCAATATTTTTTAACTGCCACATTCCAATATAGTTTAATGTCGCTGCTAAATCCAACAGTGAGCCAGGTGAATTATCTCATGGGTGGAGGTGGTGCTTTTCACAATGTATTGGGACTTGGAATTGTTTGGAAACCTTAATGATTTTGAAATGAAAAGAATTTTTCGTATATTATTGTTTGGGATTATTTTGTTAAATCTTACAAACTGTGGAGCCGGAGATCGTTGGCAAGCTTATGCGAATCAACAAATTGGGATGTCTCCAAGGTATACATTTGCTGATGTTCAAAATGTATTGGATGTGCAAATAAAGGCTTGGAATAGCGGAAGTATTGACGGATTTATGGAGGGATATTGGCGTTCAGATTCAATGTTATTTATCACACAAAAAGGACCTAGATATGGATTTCAAGCAGTTTCTGATTCGTACAAGAAAAATTATCCCTCAAAAGAAGTCATGGGAAAATTAAGATTTGAAGTTATTAAAATTCAGTGGGTTGATTCATCAGCAGGGGTTTCTCAAGTCTTGG
>CAIRMY010000312.1 GCA_903879775.1 uncultured Bacteroidota bacterium | reverse complement strand
CCCTGCCAATCACGGCTTGTGGTCCCTCAGTAATGCGAACTTCCAAATCAATACTGTCGTTTACAACTCCAATTTCAACAGGCATCATATTAAAAAACAAATACCCTGCATCCATGTAAAGGCTCTGAATATCAAAACCGCCTGGATTGCTAAAAAGGCGTTCATCGAGAAGCGATTGGTTAAAAATATCACCTTTCCTAATACCCAAAAGTGTATCGAGCATGGAAGTTCTATATTTCACATTTCCCTTCCAGTTAATTGATCTAAAACGATATAAGTTTCCTTCTAACAAATGAAGATGAACCATCAAACCATTATCGCCAACCATACTCACGCTATCGGCAATAACCCGGGCGTCACGGTAACCTTTAGCATGGTATTTTTGAATGATGTTGGATTTTTCTTCTTCGAATTGAGATTCAATATATTTAGAGCTCGCAAAAATATTCCATTTCAATTTGGTACGCTTAATTTTCTTGATTGCAGCCCTCAAATCTTTGTCTGATAATGCAATATTTCCAGTGAAATCGAAATCTCTCACTTTAACTTTCGGCCCCTTCACCACAACAAAATCAAAGTTTTCAAAACCCACCATAGGCTTTCCCTCTTTATTGAGCGCTTGAGGGCGTTTCACCTTAACTTGTATGTTGTAAAAACCTTTCTCCTGATAAAATTTCTCAATTTTCTGTATTGAACGATTCACTAAATTTGGAGTAATGTACATGCCCCGCTTTAGCCCTATTTCTTCCTTGAGCGTCTTTGCTTGAGAATTAGAAATATTCAAAAAACGATGTCCATTCAAGCGAGGTTGCTCTTGAACTAAAAATTGAAGGGTTATAGAATTATTGGCTGCCGGCAAAAAGTAAACTTGAATATCGCTAAAATAGTCTTGTTTCCAAATATTCTCAATCGCTTTGGGAATGTCGTTTCCTGGAACTTTAATTTCTTGACCAATTGAAAGTCCAGAATACAAAATCACCATCGCTTTCTGCACTGGTTTTCCTGAAATTTCGGTGACAATAATGTTTTTAATTTTATAAACGGCTGGCTCAATGAAATTATAATCAATTCCAGGTGCATTTTTATACGCACTATCATTAATTTGGGCATTGACCCAACCAGTTAAACATAATACGATTATAAAAATCAGTTTCCTCATGAATTATTTTGCAATCTGCTCTGTCGTTTTTCCAAATCTTCGCTCACGATTTTGATAATCTAAAATGGCATCTAAGAAGTGTTGTTTAGTAAAATCAGGCCACAATACTTCCGTAAAGTAGACTTCTGAATAGGCAATTTCCCACAGCAAAAAATTGCTAATTCGTTGTTCACCTGAAGTACGAATTAACAAATCTGGGTCAGGATATTGGGCTGTATTTAAAGTTTCACCAATGAGTTCATCGGTAATTGAATTTGGATCTAATAGACCGTTTTGAATATCGTTTCCTATTTTTTTCATGGCTTGGGTAATGTCCCAACGGCCACTATAACTCAAAGCTAAAATTAGGGTTGTATTGTCATTGTTTTTCGTTTGTTCTTCCGCTTTAAATAATTGTTCGGCACAATTACCTGGAAGTTGAGAAATGTTACCCAATGTTTTCAACCGAATGCCGTTTTTCATTAAAGTAGGCAATTCTTTCTCAATAGAATCAACCAATAATTTCATAAGTGCATTGACCTCAATTGGGGGCCTATTCCAGTTTTCAGTAGAAAAGGCATACATGGTCACATATTTAATTCCAATCTCAGCTGCAAATTCAATGGCGCCTCTAACAGCATCTACCCCTTTATGGTGACCAAAAATTCGCATCAAACCTTGTTTCTTAGCCCATCGACCATTGCCATCCATAATTATAGCCACATGGGTGGGTATTTTATTGGATTGAATCTGAGGGTAATTTAAAAGTTGTTCCACTGAAAATTGAAATTATCTGCAAATAAAGGGTGTAAATCGATAAGAAAGGTTAAATCCATAGAAATAATACCAGTCTTTTAGATGAACGTCGCCTCTAAAAGTACCAAGATTCAAAGCAGGTTCTCCGTTTAATGTTTGTGCTTGGCTGTATTGTGCATTTCCTAAACCTTTATTTTTTTTCATTTCATTATAATCCGGATAAACTTTATCTACATCATCTAAATAATCGATAAAAGTTTTTCTCCAAATTGCTTCAATGCCAAAAACCCAAGCACCTTTATGCCTTCTTGCAGTTCCCATGGTTTTATATCCAATTCCTATGGGTACAGCAAACTGAAGGGGACTATATGTAGAAGCTCTATTTTCAGTATTGAATTCTCTTAAATCAAGGTCAGAATTTTCCAATCGCGTAGGATCAAAGTAAAACATAGATAGACCCAAAATGGCATAAGGAGTTTCGGTTCCGTTGCGAATATTTGTTCCAAAAGAATGAAAATCAAAAGACAACATACTCGCAAACTCGTATATATCTGATTTGAAGTTCAAATTCTGAAACGCGTAATTGGCATTGCCCTCTGTGGTTCCAGAAATTTTCAAATAGCTCAATTGATTTCTTAAAGAGAAGTAACTGCTCAAATTGTACCTCTGGTATACACCATATGAAGGATGAAAATGCTTTAAGTTTTGCCCTTGCGCCAAATCGCCGTAGTAATTACTCACACCATATACGACTCCAAACTCATTCCTGCCCGAAAAATATCTCTGGGCATAAACAGAAAAGTGCGATGTGAATACAACGCACAATATCAATAATTTTTTTGTTATTGGATTAGAATTGAAAACAAGTTTGTTTACCACCCACTATTTTCCTTGTCAATGTAAAATTAAAGAACATATACCAATCCTTATTGTAATTAACATCCCCTCTGGACGCACCGAGTGTTTCATTGGTGCCATAATCATTGGTTAAATTAACATCTCCTAATTCTGGTGTTCTATCAGCCAAAGCAGTACTCAAGCCTGTGTTTGCGCCAGTAGTAATTTGAGGATCTACATAAGTTGTGCTGATATCATCTAAGTAATCTGTAAATGTTTTTCTCAATCCAAATTCAACTCCCCAAGCCCATATTTCATTAAATTGTTTTTTATATCCAACTCCAATTGGAACAGATATTTGCGTCAATGAATATCTTTTACGGTCGTTAAACTTGGTTGTCTCTTGTCCTTCTGTACTCAAAGGTTGTAATTCAATCCACTGTTTATCATACTTCGATAAATCACCATATTCAGCTGGATCATACAAACCATTGATGTAATTAAATTGGGTCATAGGGTTGAATTTATATACCCCTAACCCAATGAACAAAAATGGAGAACCTGGATTTGTTCTTTGGGTTTCACCGAAACCTAGGATATTCCATTCTAGCGTTCCACTGAATTCAATGATATTACTCTTGAAGTTTAAATTTCTCTTGTAGCGCATTGCATCGCCGGAGTAGTTTTTATCATCGCCACTAATTTGACCAAACAACGCATTTCCTCTAAGGGTTAGAAAATCTGAATAGTTAAAACGGCAAATGATACCACCCATAGGATGGGTTTCATTTAATGCAATAAGTGGAGCCAAATCACCGTAGTAATTTGAAGCACCTAGAGTGATGCCAACCTCAATTGGTTTACCTCTAAAACGTTTTGGCTGTGCATTCAATTTGAACACCAATAACACAGCAAAAATGAATATTACTCCTGTTTTAAATGTATTTGTCATAATGGTAATAGGCAAATTTAAAGAAACACTGTTATTTTTCCTAACATTCTATTGAATAACAACGTAAAAGTGCGTTACGAATTCTAAAATATCTTCAAAAATCCTTATTTTTTTCCTTCAACCAAATAGTACATTCCCATGATTAAATAATTTCTCAAGTAGGGTATTCCAGCAATTAAACCCCATTGTTTCTTGGGTTTAATGCCAAATTTATATTCATAAATTGGGTTAAATAAATAGCTTGTTTTTTCAATAATATTAAACTCAGAATTTTTACAAATTCTTTCAAATCGCTCTATAGAAATTCCGGTATCGCGAATTTCCTTCATGGTTTTGATTCCACTCTCATTCACACCAAACATTTTCATCACCGCAGGGTATAAACCACCAGGCAATAGATGATAATATGGCATTTTAGAGGCCATTTTTCCAGGCAATACTTGTTGGTGGCCACCATAAGGCATTTGCCAAGGTGGAAACGCAAAAAACACCACCCCACCAGGATTTAAAAACCGATGTAATTGCGGCATAAATTTCTCTTGATTGGGTATATGTTCTATCACATCCTTCAAAATAATCAAATCAAATTTAGTGCCCAAATCCTCCTCAGGAATTACATCGTAAATATCTTTGTTGAGGAACTGTATTTGCCCATTACGCAATTCTTCAGACATAAAATCACGGGCAAATTCTAAGCGTGATTCTTCAAGTTCAATGCCTGTACATTGATATCCTAAATCAGTAAATGCCTTTAAAACACCTGCTTCACCACAACCAATTTCCAACACCTTCATGTCCGGCGGAAATTCAAATTTCTGTTTAATGAAAGGCACAATATGACTCACAGTTACCTTGTAAGTCATGTCGAAATAATAACGTTTATCGCCGTGAAACTCGTGCATAATTAAGGCTTTTGCAAGACCTCCCCGCAGTTTTTACATGTTCTCAACTCTTCTGAATTATAAAATTCATTAAAGTGGTTTAAGAAATCGGTTTCAATATTCTTTAATTCAAAATAAGCCTCATGCAATTTGTGATTACAATGATCGCAAAACCACAATAATCCATCGGTAAAGCCTTTTCCTTCCCTCACTCTTTCAATTACCAAACCAATGCTACCTTCTGTCCTTCCTGGTGAATGTGGCACTTTTGCCGGCAACAAAAACATATCGCCTGCCTTCAGCTTGATATCTTCACGTTTGCCATCAACCTGAATTTTAACTGTAATTTCACCTTCCAATTGGTAAAAAAGTTCTTCTGTTTCGTTATAATGATAATCTTTACGAGCATTAGGACCTCCAACAACCATTACAATGTAATCTGATCCCTCAGGATAAATATTTTTATTTGCAACGGGCGGCTTTAATAAGTGTCTGTTTTCGGCAATCCACTCTTGTAAATTGAAAGGTTTTCTAATATTCATTTCCGATTTTCTTAGGGCTTTAGTACAAAAATAGTCAATTTTATTGAATCTCTTTTTTAAGAGGGTATAATTTGACAATGAATATCGTAAATTTGCATCTTACAACCCATGAGTGACGCTATAAAGCACGAATGTGGGGTTGCATTTATTCGATTACGCAAACCCCTAGAGTACTATTACGAGAAGTACGGAACATATTGGTATGGACTGCACAAACTGCAATTCTTAATGACCAAACAGCTCAACAGAGGCCAAGATGGCGCCGGGATTGGGGTTGTTAAACTCGATCCAGAATACGGAGCTCGCTATTTGGCTCGTAAACGAAGTGCCTCAAAAACCGCTTTGTCTGATATTTTCGATGATGTTTCTAGCACCCTCAAAGACATTCCAAAAGATCAACAATTCAATGCCGATTATCTCCGTAAAAATTACCCTTACGCCGGTGAACTTCTGTTAGGACATCTTCGCTATGGTACTTATGGGGGAAATTCAATTGAAAACATACATCCCTTCTTGCGCCAAAATAACTGGATGGCAAGAAACCTCATGCTTGCCGGTAACTACAACATCACAAATACCGAACATCTTTTTAGAAACCTGATTGAACTTGGTCAGCAGCCTAAAGAAAAGAGCGATAACGTGCTTATGCTCGAAAAAATTGGGCACTTTATAGATGAAGAAAACCAACGTCTTTTCAGAATTCTAAAATCGCAAGGTTTTAGCAATCTTGAAATTACCGATAAAATCAAACAAGAAATCTCTATCCCCAACATTCTTAAAAGAAGTTTTAAAAATGTTGATGGGGGTTACAATATGATTGGATTGCTAGGACATGGCGATGCATTCATCATTCGCGATCCAGCAGGAATTAGGCCTTCACATTACTATGCCGACGATGAGGTGGTGGTGGTTGCCAGCGAGAGAGCCGCAATTCAAACTGCGTTTAACCTTTATCCAGAACAAATTTCTGAGCTAGGACCCGGAAACGCTCTTATTGTGAAAAAAGATGGATCTCACTCTGAAGTCAATATTGTTGAACCTACAAAGCGACTGAGTTGCAGCTTCGAAAGAATTTATTTTAGTAGAGGTAACGACCAAGCCATTTATGCCGAACGTAAAGAATTGGGCCGATTACTTGCGCAACCTGTGATGGATATGCTTGGTAACGACTTGGTTGACACAGTTTTTAGCTATGTGCCAAATACAGCTTCTACAAGTTTTTATGGTTTAATTGATGGCATCCACGAAATAAGATTGAAAATTCAAATTGATGCACTTTCAAAAATTGATGTTGCCAACAATCCTGAAAAAGTTCAAGAAATTTTAAGCTGGAGACCGCGAAGAGAAAAAATATTGGTGAAGGATGTTAAAATGAGAACATTCATTACCAATGATACTGATAGAGAAGATTTGGTAGGACATGTTTACGACATTACCTATGGTGTTGTAAAATCATGGAAAGATACCTTGGTTATTATGGATGATTCTGTGGTGCGTGGAACAACTTTGAAAACAAGCATCCTCAGAATTTTAGACCGATTAGAACCAAAACGAATCATCCTAGTAAGTTCTGCCCCACAAATACGTTATCCAGATTGTTATGGAATTGATATGAGTAAAATGGGAGATTTTGCTGCCTTCAGAGCCGCCGTTGAACTTCTTAAAGATAAAGGCATTGAGTCTATCATGCAAGATCTTTATAAAGAAGCCGTGGAAGAGCTCAAAAAACCTGCTGAGCAACAAATTTGCGTAGTGCAAAAACTTTACGAACCATTAACCGCCGGTGAAATTTCTCAAAAAATTGCCGACATGGTAAAGCCAAAGGGATTGAGAGCTGAGTTTAATATTTTATTCCAATCTGTTGATAAATTGCATGAGGCTTGTCCTAACGACTTAGGCGATTGGTATTTTACCGGTAATTACCCAACTCCAGGAGGCAAAGAGGTCGCAAACAGAGCATTTGTGTATTACATGGAAGGTCGTAAAGAAAGAGCCTATTAATTTTCATTTAATTTTAATAAATTTGTAACTTTTAGAAATATGAGCACTGTTAAAGACGTAATCAGTAAACTACAAGATCAATTAGACAAAAACCTATCACATACTGCGATTGAATTTTCAAGAATTCGCGCTGGTAAAGCATCTCCAGATATGTTAGATGGTGTTTTTGTTGAATATTATGGCGCTGCCACTCCTTTGGCTCAAGTGGCCAATGTGAATACTCCCGATGCTAGAACTATTTCTATTCAGCCATGGGAAAAAAGCTTGATTCGTGCAATTGAAACGGCAATTATCAATTCAAATCTCGGTTTCGCTCCACAGAACGATGGCGAATTTATCCGTATCAGCATTCCCCCAGTAACTGAAGAACGCCGTAAAGAATTGGTGAAAAGATCTAAAGCAGAATGTGAAAACTCAAAAGTGGGTATCAGAAATTTGCGCAAAGAAGCCAACGAAAAAATTAAAAAGTTGAAAAGCGATGGAACTTCGGAAGACGAATGCGCTGCCGGAGAAGAAAGTGTTCAACGTATCGTTGACAATTACATCAAAAAAACTGACGATTTATTCGTTTCTAAAGAAAAAGAAATTATGACGGTATAACCTTCATTTCTTCTTTAATGAATTCAGCCCTCTCTAACAATTTTTCAAAATTATTGGCAATTACAGTCACGTGACCTAGTTTCCGATTGGGTCTGCTCTCTGTTTTTCCATACATATGTATGAATACATCATTTTGGTTATTCCAATAATTGAGGTTGTTTAGTTCATATGTGCCAACTAAATTTTCCGGACCTACCAAATTAATCATGGCACTTGGTTGCTT
>CAIRMY010000311.1 GCA_903879775.1 uncultured Bacteroidota bacterium | reverse complement strand
GTTACTTCAAAACCCACTTTATGGTTACCCCAAGGATCAACCATTTCACCACCTAATTCAGCGGTTAATTCGATAGATTTGGTTACACCTTTGATTGTCATATCACCAACCATTGAAAATACACTGCCAGACTTTTCAGTGAAGCTTGTAGATTTAAAAGTTAGTTGTGGGAATTGTGCTGCATCAAAAAATTCTGGTGATTTTAAATGACCATCGCGATCAGCGTTATTTGTATCAATACTATCAATCGTTGCAGAAAATTCAATGACTGCGTGAGCCCATGAATCACCATGCTTTTCAACTGTTGCGTTAAATGATTTAAAGCTTCCACTTACAGTAGAAATAACCAAATGTTTTACTTTGAATTGAACTTCTGAATGCGCTGCATCTAAGTTCCATTTTGAAATTGCTTGACTTGTCATAATTTTTTAAAATATTTGTTTAAACAAATATATCGCTTTTATTCAACTTTATAATGAAATTAGGCAAAACTGTTAAAAAAACTGCACAATGTCGACGAGCGCAATTATTTGTGGGTTTAAAGCGGTAAATTCTTTGTTATTTTGCCAACATGAGTAAACACGCATTTGTATTTCCTGGACAAGGTAGTCAGTTTGTAGGTATGGGAAAAGACTTATATGAGAACCATACAGTAGCAAGAGAAATGTTTGATAAGGCGAATGAAATATTGGGTTTCAGGATCACAGATTTAATGTTTGATGGAACCGATGAAGATTTGCGTCAAACGAATGTAACACAACCAGCAATTTTTTTACATAGTGTTGTAAGAGCAAAGTTAATGGGAGATGATTTTAAACCAGATATGGTTGCAGGACATAGCTTGGGTGAGTTTAGTGCATTGGTTGCTGCCGGAGTGTTAGGATTTGAAGATGGATTAAAATTGGTATACCAACGAGCAATGGCAATGCAAGAAGCTTGTGAAGTTGAGCCAGGAACAATGGCTGCAGTCTTGGCATTGGCAGATGAAAAAGTTGAAGAAGTTTGCGCCAATACTGATGGTGTGGTGGTTCCTGCAAATTATAATTGTCCTGGCCAGTTGGTTATTTCAGGAGCGTACACTGCGGTTGAAAAGGCTTGTGAACTCATGAAAGAAGCTGGTGCAAAACGCGCTTTAATTTTACCAGTAGGTGGTGCATTTCATTCTCCTTTGATGGAACCGGCAAGAGAAAAATTGGCAAAGGCCATTGAAAATACAAATTTTGGTGATCCAATTTGTGCAATTTATCAAAATGTTACTGCTAAAGCGGAAACAGATAAGAATACAATTAAACAAAACTTGGTTTCGCAATTAACTGCGCCAGTTCGTTGGACACAATCTGTTCAATCGATGTGGAATGATGGTGCAACCATGTTTACTGAAGTTGGCCCAGGAAAGGTGTTGCAAGGCTTAGTGAAAAAGATTGCACCTGAAGCAGAAATTGCTGGTGTGCAATAAATGATAGAAGTAGAACATTATTACGCTCAATTGAATGATTGGCAAATCCAGTTATTCGAACAATTGTCGGAATTTATATTGTCGGCACACCCAAGTATTTCAATGAAAATGAAATACGGTGTGCCGTTTTTTGAATATCGCGGTGGGTTTATCTATTTTTCATATAACAAAACCGAAAACACCACAGTACTAGGATTTACGCGAGGCCATTTGTTTCAAGATAATTATGGACATTTGGTTGCCAATCAAGGCCAAACTCAAGTACGCCATTGGATTTTTGAACAATCAAAACAAATTCAATGGGGTGAATTAACTTCATGCATTCAAGAAGCCATTTATTGGCAGGAAGTCCTAGCTAGAAAATGTAATTGTTAGTTTATTCGGTTCGAATCAAATTCACAGAGCCATGGATGGATTTGGGACTCTTAGGGTTTGTTGTTTCAGTTACATTAATGATGTAAAAATACGTGCCACTTGGAACAGGTTCTCCTGAATTTTCAACCCTGCCGTTCCAACAATCTGTGAGATTGTAAGTATGAAAAAGCTTTTCTCCCCAACGGTTATAAATCAGCATTTCCCCTTTGTCGCAATTCAATGAAAATCCTATGATTTTAAAACAATTATTGTAAGCATCGTTGTTTGGTGTAAAGACATTGGCTAGTTTAATATTTTCAAAACTATCACTAATTGCAGAGATTGGTTTCATTAATGTGTCGGTGCAACCGGTAATGCTATTTTTGAAAATTATAGTGGCAGTAAAATCTCCTGTAGGGTAAACGTGTAGGATTGGATTTGTATTTTTTATAATTTCAGACTGATCTCCGAAATTCCAAAAAACACTATCATATTTTAATCCACTGGCTTCAAATGTAATTCCCGCAACACATCTTTCTTTTGAGATTCTAACTTCAGGAATTGGTGTTTCAATGACATTGATTTCTTTCGAATAAATGGCTTTTTGGTTGCAGCTGTTTGTATCAATTACAACGAGAGTTACCCTGTATTTGCCAATCTTTTTGTACAAATGATTAGGTGATTTTTCTGTTGAAGAATCGCCATCTCCAAATTTCCAAAGATAATTTGCATTGTATTTAATTCTCGGAGAGAAATAATTCATTTTGCCTAAGCAAATTGTGGATGGAGATGCTGAAAAAATTGCATCTATTGAATATCCAAGTCGAAAATCTAATTTGAAACTTGCGTTGCTACAGCGCACACTTACATTGTTCTTGAAGACAGCGTTGGCTGTTGTAGGGAAGTCATTTAGCCCTGGAGGATTATTGGGGCAAGAAGAGCATACAGATTGGTAAATGACACCGCGTTTATCGAATCTGCTGGTACCACCATCAACATGGTCTTCGCTCTGATTTCCCCCAAAATAGGAAGCGTAAATGAGTTTTTTGGCGTCTTTTTTTAAGGCTAGCAAATAGAAGTCGTTATTGTCGGTATTTTTTTGATGTGCATCTGTAGTAATTTCAAGTCCTTGCGTACTTCCATTGTTTCCAACTCCAATAATTGAACCCCAACCACTAAAGTAAATATTGTAACAATCGTCTACCATAAAGGCCGCAGGGCTCAATTCGGGTTTGCCATTTTGCCGATTTCCAAAGGTTGTAATAAAGTCAATGGCGCTGAGATCATTTGTAATTCCGCCTAAGAATTGGTGTGTGCTATCTTTCCCGTAAACGCCCGGAGTTCTGGTCATAAATCCTTCGGTTTGACCTGTAAAATATACCTTTCCATCTCTATCGAGGTCAATGAAATAGATTTGGTCGTAAGCTGAAGATCCCCAGAATGTTCCATTTTCATAAATTCCGGAATCCTTTTGAAGCTTTAGGATAAATCCGTCGGTAACACCACCAAAAGTTTTTTGCGCTGCTGCATTTGCAGTTAAAGGGAAATTGCCTGATTTGGTTCCACCACCAATAAAAAGGTTGGCAGAATCATCGAAGCGGCAAGAATAGGCGGCATCATCTTGAGAGCCGCCAAAAAATGAAGACCATCTAATTTTACTGAGTAGCGGAGTGAGTGAAAATACAAGGGCATCAGTTCTGCCAGAAATTGATTTTTGGAAGGCTCCATTCGTAATTGGGAAATCACTTGAATGGGAGCAAGTTGCCACATAAATATTGCCTTCTTCATCGGTGGTTATGTCGCCACGATAATTATCGGCATAATTATATAATAAACCGCTTTTATTCGCCCCACTATTAATTTGAAACCCATCTTGTGACGTTCCACCTAAAAATGTGCCTGCTAACATTTTGTTTCCAGCAGAATTTAATTTTGTAACAATGATATCAAAGTTGCCTTTGTAAACATTGGATACAAAAGAATCTGGATGAATTGGGAAATCACTGGAAAGAGTTGTGCCAAAAACGAGAAGGTTGTTTTGGGGATCAATGCTCAAGCTATGCGGGTATTCGTCGTTACTGCCGCCTAAATAAGTTGCAAATAACAATTTAGAGCCATCGGGACTATACTTGCTAATGGAAATGTCGCAGGGAAGACCTACAGGAGCAGCGCCGTTAAAGCTACCACCATAGACAGTTTGATAGGCACCGGTGGTTACGGGGTAAGAGAGTGATTCGGCATCTGCAATTCCGCCGGCATATAGGCAACCCGCGGTGTCGTATGTTGCGGTAAAGCCAAAATTATCGGCAGCAGAACCACTGTATGTGCTAAAGACTAAGATTGGGTCAATAATCAGTGTTTCAGCCTTATCTGTTTTGGAAACGATTAATTTCACTTCATTGTTTGAAGTGAGTTCATAATAACACTTTACAGATTTATTCTTTTTTGCGCGCAATTTTCTTGTTTGAAAGGCTTTGGGAGGCGCTATAGAAAAGTTTCCAACGGTGGTATGCAGTATAATTGATTTTTCATTGATTTCAACGCTATTTTGTCCCTCAAAATTAAGTAAAATGTCATCTGGGTTGCCACCGGGATTCACAATCCAATCAAACTCAATTCCATCTTTTGTTGTATAAATTAAGAAATCAATGTTTTGATAAACATTAGATAATTTAATTGTTTTTGAGGGATATACATTGGTTTTCCATTGATCTGGATTGTTGCCATAGTAATAATTATTATAAAAAGGAGCAGGCTGTAAAAACTCAACTTTTACTGGCTCAAGCGCATTTTTGAATAGAATATCAACCACATGATGTTTAATTGTAAAGGATGTATCGATACCTTTAAAATGAAACGATTTATGGATTTTGGGAATGTCGTTTGGGTCTGTTAAATTAATTCGGATCCCATTATTTCTCAAATAAACGACTGCAGTTTGGAGTTGACAAAGAGCAATGGGTTCATCGGTATGATTGAGTGATTCGGGAGTTGATATTTGACCTACATTTGGTATAAAATAAAGATCATTTGATTGCGCTTTGATTGCAACTGAAAGTAAAAACGATATCAGTAAGAGTATGAGGCGCATTGGTATGATAACAAATTTACTTAAAAAAGGAGATAGTTGTTAGAAATGGAGGTTTGGGTAAGACATTGACTAAATTTTTAGACAAAACGTTGTCTAAAAAGAAAAGAGAACCCTTGGGTTCTCTTTTCGTGCAAAAACAAATATTTAATCTATCAAACAAGAATTTGTCTAAGTTTTATTTTTTGTTCACCACTTCAACATTTCCAACAGAAGCGTTAAGGACTTCTAAAATTTCTTTCAAGCTGGCTGATTGTTTGAATTTCCCGTTGAATTTCTTTTGGTTTGAATTTTCTTCAATTTTTAAAGAAACGTTGTATTTGTTTTCAATCGTTTCAACCACAGATGAAACATTTGCTTCTTTGAAGGTTAAGAATTGACCCCTCCATTGAACTGTGGTAGAATCCATAGCAACAGCAGTTAATTGAATCCCATTGGTTTTAGCCGACATTCCTTTGGTAAGAATGACTTTCTTGCTATTGTTTTCAACGCTTACTTTACCATGATTTACAGAAACTGAAAGTTCCTTATTTGGATATGCGATCACATCGAATCCAGTACCTAAAACGGTAATGGTTCCTTTGTCGGTTTCAATGATAAAAGGAGCATATTTATTCGGTGCAACTTCAAAGTGCGCTTGTCCTTTTAGTTTAATTCTTCTTTGGTCGGCCTTGAGTTCATAAGAAACGTTACTCGCGCCATTCATTGTAATGATTGATCCATCGGCTAATTTCAATTCCTTCATTTCGCCTGCCATTGTTACATTGTTTGAAACTAATAAAAGCGTTTTGCTATTTGAATTGAATTTGAAAAGTACAATTCCTGAAAGTACAAAAAGCCCAATAACCGCGGCATAAGCTAATATTCTAGTTCTAGAATAAGTCACTGTAAGTTTGGCTTTTGGTTGAACTGCATTTTGGAATTTCTCCCAAGCTTTGTCATTGCCTTCGGCTTCTTTGAATTTATACGAACCCGCTAAGTCCCAAATCTCTTTGAACTCAGGATCGTCTTGTATGTTGTGATTTGAATTTTCGTTGTTCATGATTATTTGGTTGCAAATTGAACTTGCATATTCATTGCTCTAACATTCTGTTGGATAAGAGCAAGTGTTGTTCTAAATTGAGGATTTTGCTTTAACCAATCCTCGAGCTTACGCAATTCCTCTGCTTCCATGAGGCCAGCAGCGTATTTTGTAAGGATGTTTGACTCTAATTGTTCTTTCATGAGAGTGATGCTTGTGAGTGTAATACAATTTCCCGGGGTGCATCCCCCAAAAGATTTAAAAAAAAATGAAATATTTTTTGCAAACCTGTACAATGGTTTGATATTCAATAATTTAAAATGTAAAAAAAGATTTAAATATTTCTGAATTTGTAAATATTTTCAATGATTTGCACCACTGCAGCACCTTCTGAAAATTGGGTATGAGGCGTTTCAATTTGTTGAAGTGTGTTGATTACATTTTGAATGACGTATGGGTGATTTGCGGCGCTGCCAATATAATTTCCATAGTGATTGGGCGGATTGCTTGATGCTATTTCAGGCAAAGTGTAGTCTTTGATGTGACAATATGAAATTTCATTCATGTACTGTCCGCCTAGTTTTACAGAGCCATTTTGCCCAATAATGGAAATGCTACTTTCAAAATTTTTATCGTAAACAGATGTTGAATAATTGATGCTTCCGAGTGTGTTGCTATTTTTGAGATTGAAAGAAACTACGCCGCTATCTTCGAATTGTGTTGAATGTTGGTGGTTAAAGTTTTGAAAGTTAGCATGTGTAATTTGGATATCGCCAAAGAGCCAATACAAAAGATCAATGAAGTGCGAAAACTGAGTGAAAAGTGGTCCTCCATCGAGTTTTAGGTTGCCATGCCAGTGATTTGGGGTGTAGTAGCGGTCGTCGCGATTCCAAAAGCAGTTGATTTGAATTGAAAAAATTTCACCAAGTAAATTTTGGTCAATCACAGATTTTATCCATAATGAAGGTGGTGAAAATCGATTTTGCATGACGCAAAAAACAAATTTATTATTTTCGAGGGACGCTTGGTGTATGAGTTTGCATTCATGTGATGACAGCGCAATTGGCTTTTCAATCACCACATGTTTTTGAGCTTTGAGTGCGAGTATTGCGTGTTCTGCGTGAAATCCATTTGGAGTACAAACGTTGATAACATCAATATCAGGATTTTTAACAAGTGCTTGAATGGATTGCACATTTTGATATTGTTGAAAGTGCACATTTTGATTTAGATCGGCAGTTTCAACCAAAATAGCATTGGGGTTCTCGATAATATGAAGGCAATGTTTTTGCCCAATATGTCCCAGTCCTAAGACCCCAAAACCAATTTTATTTTTCATTTGAAGATACAACAGCAAAAATGCAAAACATATTCTGATTTATCTTTATTTTTTTTATTGTTCAAAAAGGGTTTTGTTAATTCAAAGAATAGTTGCAAAATTTGCACCAACATAGAACATGGGAACAGAAAAAATATTGGTTATCGGATCATGCGGTCAATTGGGTACAGAATTGGTTGAAGCGTTGAGAGGCATTTATGGAGATACAAACGTAATTGCATCGGATTTAAAGAAATCAGACAATCCAGTTTTTGAAGCAGGACCATTTGAAACGCTCGATATTTTAGATGAAAAAGCATTTAGAGAAATCGTGGAAAAGTATAAGCCTACACATGTTTATCACTTGGCGGCATTATTAAGTGCAACTGCTGAGAAGATGCCTGAGTTTGCGTGGAAATTAAATATGGATGGCTTGTTTCATGTATTGAATGCAGCGAGAGATATGGGTGTGATTAAAAGGGTTTACTGGCCAAGTAGTATTGCGGCGTTTGGGCCAAATACTCCAAGATACAATACCCCACAATTTGGCTCAATGGATCCAACCACTGTTTATGGCATTAGTAAACTTTCTGGTGAGCTTTATGCTCAATATTATTACAATCGTTGGGGTGTTGACACCCGCAGCTTGAGATATCCTGGTTTAATTGGATATAAATCGGCTCCAGGTGGAGGCACAACTGATTATGCAGTATCGATTTATCATGATGCCTTACAAACGCAATCACATGAATGCTTTTTGAAGGAGGGAACTGTGTTGCCAATGTTGTATATGCCAGACGCTTTGAAAGCCACGTTGGATATTATGCATGCCCCTTCAGAGCAAGTAAAAATAAGAAGTAGTTATAATTTGGCAGGCATGAGTTTTGGACCTGAAGAAATTGCTGCTGCAATTCAAAAGCACATACCGAATTTTAAAATTACATATAATGTAGATTATCGTCAGCAAATTGCTGAATCATGGCCTGCAGTAATAGACGATAGCAGGGCTCGCGAAGATTGGGGTTGGAAACCTGATTATGACTTGGACAAAATGACAGTTGATATGTTGTCAAATTTGAAAAATTTGTATTAGAAATACGTAAACTAATTTGACAATTGTGAATTTGAATTGAAATTTGGCACAATGTGTTATTTTTAGTTATTAAATTCGGTGGAATGAATAAATTAATATTTGGCACATTTTTTGTGTAATTTTGCACGTGATGGATTTGCAGAGCAGTAGTAAAGAGAAAAAAAATTCTAAATCAATTCTTCGAAAGTTAAGTGATTTACTCAAAATAAGTAGAGGCACTTCAATTCCGCAGTGGTTAAAGGATAGGAAAAAGGGTGGAGATTTAGGGAAAGCCAATGCCGCATCAAAAATTATGAAGTTTGTGAGTGATGTTAAATTAACACAAAACAAATTGAGGGAAATATACGAAATTGAAAAGGAATATGAATTTTCTAAGATAAAGGCTCAACAAGAGTTTCCTCATGTAAAACAGGTGATGAGTAAAGTAATTTCGGAAGCTAGAATGGCAAAGATGGAAAAAATGAAAGGGGTTTTAACAAAATCACAGTATTTAGTTTACAGCCAAATGTTTCGTAAAAGCCTTCAGCACTATTGATTTATAATTTTACCAATTAAGGTAGTTACAGTAGCTCTTTCAACCAATACTTTCACATAATCGCCTTTTTGTTCGTTGGATTTAGGGAAAACAACCACAACATTTTCATCGGATCTTCCCATCCAGTCATTCTCACTTTTTTTGCTATTTCCTTCAATTAAGACTTCAACCACACTGCCAATTTGAGCTGAGTTTTTTGCCAAACTCATGGCATTTTGTGTTTTAATGATATCAGTAAGTCTTCTACTTTTAACTTCTTCTGGAACATCGTCGGAGAGTTTTTTAGCGGCAGGAGTTCCAGGTCGTTCGCTGTATTTATACATGTAGCTAAAATCAAATTTAGCTTCATTGATTAATGTGATTGTATCTTGGTGTTCTTCTTCGGTTTCGGTACAAAATCCAGAAATAATATCACAAGAAATGCCACAATTTGGTATGATTTCACGGATCATTTGAATTTTACCCATGTACCATTCTCTGGTATAATTTCGACTCATCAAGTCCAAAACACGGCTATTGCCACTTTGAGCGGGTAAATGGATATAGTTACAAATATTGTTGTATTTAACCATGGTTCTAACCACTTTTTCATTGATATCGCGAGGGTGACTTGTGCTATAACGAATGCGCATGGTTGGAACGGCAAGTGCCACCATTTCTAAAAGATCGGCGAAATCAATTGCTTCGGATTGTTCTTCAGGGGTGAGTTTTTTAAATTCTTTCTTTTGTCCCCCACCAAAATAAAGATAACTATTTACATTCTGCCCTAATAATGTAATTTCCTTGTATCCATCATTAAACAGTGTAACCACTTCTTTAACAATACTTTGTGCATCTCTACTTCTTTCTCTTCCGCGTGTATAAGGCACAACACAAAAACTGCACATATTGTCGCAGCCTCTCATAATGCTTACAAAAGCGGTTACCCCATTTGTATTCAAACGCACTGGGTTTAGATCACCATATGTTTCTTCTCTAGAGAGTAAAACGTTGATTGCTCTACCCCCTTCGTCAACTTCAGCCACTAATTTTGGAAGGTCTCTGTAAGAATCTGGACCAGCAACTACGTCAACGAGTTTTTCTTCTTCTAAAAGTTTGTCTTTCAAACGTTCCGCCATACAGCCCAATACTCCAATAATGAGATCTTTGTTAGATTTCTTATTCATTCTGAGGTGTTTGAGGCGCTCACGAATTCTAACTTCGGCATTGTCGCGAATGG
>CAIRMY010000310.1 GCA_903879775.1 uncultured Bacteroidota bacterium | reverse complement strand
AGTAGCTTTATCTTTCGCGCTTACATTCAAAATACCGTTTGCATCGATATCGAAGGTCACTTCAATTTGAGGAACACCTCGTTGTGCTGGAGGAATGCTATCTAAAATAAAACGACCAATTGTTTTATTGTCGTTAGCCATTGGACGCTCACCTTGAATGATATGAATTTCTACAGAAGGTTGATTGTCGGCAGCAGTTGAGAATGTTTCCGTTTTCTTGGAAGGAATGGTTGTGTTAGACTCAATCATTTTTGTCATTACACCACCCATTGTTTCAATACCCAAGCTCAAAGGCGTAACATCTAACAACAAGATATCTTTTACTTCACCTGTTAATACACCGCCTTGAATAGAAGCACCAATTGCAACAACTTCATCAGGATTTACACCTTTACTCGGTGTTCTTCCGAAGAAATCTTCAACCAATTTTTGAATTGCAGGAATACGGGTAGAACCACCAACTAAAATAACTTCATCAATATCGCTTGAAGACATACCTGCATCTTTCAACGCTTTTTTGCAAGGCTCAAGCGTTCTTTGAATCAATGATTCAGCCAATTGCTCAAACTTGCTTCTTGTCATTTTACGCACTAAATGCTTAGGCACACCATCAATTGCAGTCACATAAGGCAAATTGATATCTGTTTCGGTACTACTAGACAATTCAATTTTTGCTTTTTCAGCCGCTTCCTTCAAACGTTGCAATGCCATTGGATCTTTGCGCAAGTCAATATTTTCATCGTTTTTAAATTCGTCTGCCAACCAGTCAATAATGACTTGATCAAAATCGTCACCACCTAAATGGGTATCTCCATTTGTACTTTTTACTTCAAAAACACCATCTCCCAATTCAAGAACAGAAACGTCGAATGTTCCACCACCTAAATCGTAAACAGCAATCTTAATATCGCGGTCAGTTTTATCTAATCCATAAGCCAAAGCCGCAGCAGTTGGTTCGTTAATGATACGTTCAACTTTTAAACCTGCTATTTCACCAGCCTCTTTCGTTGCTTGACGCTGAGCATCATTAAAATAGGCAGGTACAGTAATTACCGCACGCGTAACTTCTTGTCCTAAGTAATCCTCGGCAGTTTTCTTCATTTTCTGAAGCACCATTGCACTGATTTCTTGAGGGGTAAATTGGCGATCGCCAATTTTAACACGAGGGGTATCGTTATCACCTTTCACAACTTCGTAAGGCACTCGACCCATTTCAGTAATCATAGAAGAGTATTTTTCTCCCATGAAACGTTTGATCGACTGCACAGTGTGCGTTGGATTGGTAATGGCTTGACGCTTTGCAGGGTCACCCACTTTACGCTCTCCGTTGCCATTGTCCATAAACGCAACAATTGATGGCGTAGTTCTACGGCCTTCGCTGTTTGCGATTACCACAGGTTCGTTACCTTCCAATACTGCTACACAACTGTTGGTTGTTCCTAAGTCAATTCCAATTATTTTACTCATGATTTTTTATTTCCTTTCCTTCTCTCTATCAAAGTAAATGCCAAGCATAAAATGCAACGACTTAACTGCCGAATTGTCATAATGTGTCAGTTTTCCTTCTAAAAAAAAAGAACAAAAAGTCAAATTGACGTGACAAAGGGCCAAAAATCGAATACCAACTTGATCGTTGGTATAGCCTAAATCATTTATGAGGGATAAAAATCCCTTCAAATTCAGAAAATGTTATTGAATAAAATTCAAAGCCTTGGTATAAGGACTTGTTTGCAAATACTTTACAGACGCAGGGTCAAATTTAATGCCGTTGATTTCTTGTCTGCAGCGACTGGCGAACAAACCTAATCCACCTTTTATATTGCTGTATTCAGTTTGCTTTTGGACAATTCCAATAGAGGGTTCATTTACCGAAATATAATCAACTAAGTCTTTGTTCCCTCCATAAAATAATGCACCGACTGATTTAATCTTATGCAAATAATTGGGATCTGCCTTGATGGTATTGCCTAAAAATTGCAAAAATGCAGTTTTTTCAATTTTACGAATCAAGTCACCGGTAGAAACTTGAAAATTACTCACCATATTCCAAACTGCAGTTTTAGTGACTCTCATAGACGTATCGTTCAAGTTTATTTCTTCGTATTCAACCGTAAATTTAATGTCATAAGCTTTTGAATTCAAACCTGGAGAGCACAATACCGTGATATAATCTGTTCCTAATGAGAAAATTGATTTTTTACTTGTAAAAGGGGCACGAATGCTTGCAGTTGAAACTGTTTTTGTTCTTGCATTCACAGCAATTCCGGTTATGGGATTGCGAACATTGATTTCGTATTCTCGCCCTTCCGATAGTTTTCGGGATGTTTGCCATAAAAAGTTCACATCATTGTTAAAAATTCCTGAATCTTTAGGCAATTTATTGATTCTTGTCAAAGGAATGATCTCTCCTGTAGTCAAATCTGTAATTGAAGCACGAACTGAATCTAAATACAAACTATCTGCAATTTGTGCAACCTGATAAGCACTTTGCTTTTCATTTAAAAATGCTTTATTGATTTTTATGTACTGAATGCTATCATTGGCATCTAGCAATCCATATAAAATGATGGTTTCTTTCCAATCAGCATTGATATCAACCTCATTTTCGCAAGAAGTTGTAGCTATCGAAAATAAAAAACCAATCAAAAAAACGTACGCATACCGCTTAAAAAAATCTTTCATCACATTGTTTCAGAAAACAAAGATAGTTTAAAACTGAAACTAATCAATTGTAAAAACTCCATTTTATGGCAAGTATATCGATTCATTTTTAGGGTATTTACAAATAATATTCTTAGATATTTCAATAAACCAAGATAAATGTACAAATTTGCATTACAAAAGACCAATATGTCAGTACATCGAGAAGATAAAAAAATCACTACACATGTGCTTCACGAAATGAAGTCGAGGGGTGAAAAAATTTCTATGCTTACAGCATACGATTATTCCACAGCAACCATCATCGATGATGCTGGGATAGATGTTATACTGGTTGGCGATAGCGCATCGAACGTTATGGCTGGACATGAAACCACATTGCCAATAACACTCGATCAAATGATCTATCATGCAAGCAGCGTTGTGAGAGGCGTAAATAGAGCGCTTGTGGTTGTTGATTTACCGTTTGGTAGCTACCAAGGAAACTCAAAAGAAGCCTTGAATAGTACCATTCGCATCATGAAAGAAAGCGGTGCCCACGCAATTAAAATGGAGGGCGGTGAAGAAATCATTGAAAGTATTAAACGAATTTTAACAGCGGGAGTACCTGTTATGGGTCATTTGGGATTAACCCCGCAGAGCATATACAAATTTGGAACGTATACAGTGCGCGCAACTGAAAATGACGAAGCTGAGAAATTAATAAGAGACAGTATACTCCTTGAAGAAGCAGGATGTTTTGCGTTGGTATTGGAGAAAATCCCGGCCGATTTGGCAAAACGCGTAGCAGATACTGTGAGCATCCCTGTAATTGGAATTGGAGCAGGTAGCGGCGTAGACGGACAAGTTTTGGTTGTTCATGACATGTTGGGCATTACCAAACAGTTCAATCCAAGATTTTTACGCAGATACCTAAACCTCTATGACGAAATCAAGGGAGCTGTTCAACAGTATATTACGGATGTAAAATCGGTTGATTTCCCTAATGACAAGGAGAAATATTAAACCGTTAAACGGTTAGAGGGATTAGAAAGATTAGAGGGATTAGATATAAACATTAAACGCTAAACGCTAAACTTTAAATAAGTTTATGAGGTTTATAAATGTTCAAGTTCAGAAATCAACCAACAAGCCTATAAATTAATTAGCAAAAAAAAAGGTGCGAAAATTTTCGCACCTTTTTTTT
>CAIRMY010000309.1 GCA_903879775.1 uncultured Bacteroidota bacterium | reverse complement strand
AATGCCGGTAAGAAGATGGCCTCTGTATACTCGCAAAGAAATTAAAGTTCAATGGTTGGCGGGTCAATCGCTCGACCATGGCAGGAATATTTATTTTATTGATATCACCGGGGTGCCTAAAGAGAAAATTTATCAGATTATGCCTGATTATCATTTCTTGATGGAAAAAGAAATCAACCGATAATAAAAAAAAACTCAAGATTTCTCTTGAGTTTTTTTATGACTTAAAAGGAATATTTCTATTTTTGATTCACTTAAGCTTTGTTTGCTTTTGCGTGATCAGCTAAGAATTGGGCCAAGCCAATATCGGTCAATGGGTGTTTCAATAAACCTAAAATAGCACTAAGCGGACAAGTAACCACATCGGCACCATTTGTTGCAGATTGAACAATGTGCAAAGGTGTGCGTACACTCGCAGCTAAAATTTGTGTATCATAACCTTGAACTGCATAGATTTCCGCAATGCTCTTGATTAAATCCATACCATCCCAGCTAATATCGTCAATTCTACCTATAAAAGGAGATAGATACGTTGCACCAGCTTTTGCAGCTAAAATTGCCTGACCTGCGCTAAAAACCACAGTGCAATTTGTACGAATGCCTTTACGAGTGAAATAAGAAATTGCTTTGATACCATCTTTAATCATTGGCACTTTCACTACAATGTTTTCATGAAGTGCAGCTAATTTTTCGCCTTCTGCAATCATTCCTGCGTAATCTGTAGAGATAACTTCTGCAGAAACATCGCCATCAACAATTGCGCAGATGTCTTTATAGTGTTGCATCACAGCAGCCTCTCCAACGATTCCTTCTTTTGCCATTAATGAAGGGTTGGTGGTTACACCATCTAAGATGCCTAAATCATTGGCCTCTCTAATCTGATCTAAATTTGCGGTATCAATAAAGAATTTCATAATGGTACAAACTTACAACACCTTGTTCCTTTAATCTTATTTCGGTCGCAGAAAGTCATGCACAATTTTTCAATATTCCACGATGAACACAATGCGTCTGTCGGTTATTCCTTTTTTTTAAGGGACATTTAGCTAAATTCGCACATCGGTTGGTTGAATCATCAAACAAAATAAACAACTTATTTTTTATTTGATAAAACTATTTCTTCCTTTCGATGGTTTATCTATTATAAAAATAACCAATGAGTCGAAAAGTTTCCGTATACCGCACCGCACATTTTAATGCAGCGCACCGCTTAAATGTTCCTCAATGGACAGATGAGCAAAACAAAGCTTTTTTTGGCTTATGCAATAACTCAAACTACCATGGTCACAACTACGATTTACAAGTTTGTGTAGTGGGCGAAGTTGATGAGGTTTCAGGGTATTTAATCGATATGAAACAACTAAAAGTTTATATTGATGAGGAAGTTATTGAAGCCTTTGATCATAAGAATTTAAACCTCGATGTTCCTGAATTCAGTGAGTTGAATCCTACTGCAGAAAATATAGTTTGGGTCATTTGGAAAAAGTTAAGAAATCGATTGGAAGATCGTTTCGAGTTAAGTGTTCGACTTTATGAAACACCTCGTAATTTTGTAGAATTTAATGGAAAATAAGTCAAATAAAATTGTCTCTCAGTGGGATGAAATGGGCGATTCGCATGTTGGAAGTTCAATAGACACGCCTTTGAGAGAAGATGCTTTCGCAATGGATGATCAATTGAAAATTGAACTCATTTCCAAACACTTTAAAGAAATTATGCATGTGTTAGGCTTGGACCTTACCGACGAAAGTCTTCAAGGCACTCCTTTGCGTGTTGCAAAAATGTTTATCAATGAGCATTTTAAAGGCTTAGATCCTAAAAATAAGCCACTTCCAACTTTGTTTGAGAATAATTTCGGTTATCAAGAAATGTTGGTTGAAAGAGATATTAGTTTTCATTCTACTTGTGAACACCATTTTGTGCCTATTTATGGCAAGGCTCATGTTGCCTATATCAGCAGTGGTAAAGTCATTGGTTTGTCGAAGTTAAATAGAATTGTTGATTACTATTCTAAACGTCCTCAAGTTCAGGAAAGATTAACCATTCAAGTTGCTGAAGAACTGAAAGAAGTGCTTCAAACTGAAAATGTTGCTGTTGTAATGGACGCCAAACACTTATGTGTTGCGAGCAGGGGTATCAAAGATATCACTAGTTCTACAGTGACTGCAAGTTATAGTGGGAAATTCAACGACCCTGAAACGCGCAATGAATTCTTGAAATATATCGGTTTTTCTGAGACATAATGACTCGCTGAGCTTTCTATTGTCATAGAGTTCCTTGTTGTTATGTGAATGGTGCTTTCTTTTGTTGGTAAATCGAGTCTAATTTCTGATTAAAATTTCAAATTGAGCGTCAGCTAGTTATAGATTGATTCAATTAATTTGAATATCTTTGACTTTTTTATGGTATTCGCGAGTCTTACGTTTTTATTGGTATTTTTTCCAATCTCCTTATTGGTTTATTTATTATGTCCCAATTTGAAGTTGAAGAATTTTTCACTCATTGCTTTTTCTGTAATCTTTTATTCATGGGGTGAGCCAGTATGGGTATTTCTATTGCTCCTTACGACATTAATAGATTTTCAAATGGCTAAATTAATTGAAAAATATATAGATCATTCGAAGTCTAGAGTTTATTTATACATTTCCATTGCTCTGAGTTTAGGTGCACTAATATTTTTCAAATATGGAATCTTCATTGTTGAAAATATCAATTTCATTACGGGTATGAAAATTAAATATCCGAGTTTGGATATGCCAATTGGAATATCATTTTATACATTTCAGTCAATTAGCTATATGGTTGATGTATATAACGGAAAGGTGAAAGCGGAAAAAAGTTACTCGAAATATTTGTTATTTATTTCATTGTTTCATCAGTTGATTGCTGGCCCTATTGTTAGGTATACTGATATCGCCAAAGAAATAACATCTAGGTCTGTTAATTGGACGGATATTTCATATGGCGTTGATCGATTTATTCGAGGGTTGTTTAAAAAAGTGTTTTTTGCAAATACTGCAGCAATATTGGTAGAAAGATGTTTAGAACGTGATTTATCTACTTTAACTTTTATTGAGGGGGTATTAGGTTTAACAATGTTTGCAATACAATTGTATTATGACTTTAGTGGATATTCAGATATGGCCATTGGTATGGGAAGGATGATTGGTTTTACATATTGCGAAAATTTCAATTATCCATACGCTTCAAAATCAATCAAAGAATTTTGGTCTCGTTGGCATATAAGTTTGGGGACATTTCTTAGAGATTATGTATTTAATCCAATTGCATTTAAAAGAAAAAAATGGGGCATATTTGCCTTGATCTATAGTTTGCTGATTACCTTTTTTGTGAGTGGGTTATGGCATGGTGCAAGTTGGAATTTT
>CAIRMY010000308.1 GCA_903879775.1 uncultured Bacteroidota bacterium | reverse complement strand
TCGTTGTAATATTTAACCGCAGATCCATAATTACGAAGGGTTTTGATGCGATTGGCTAATTCTTCATTATTGGTGGTTACCGCACCCGCATCGCCTAGAGCGCCTAAATTCTTACCCGGATAAAAACTGGTGCCATTTACATCCCCGAATGACCCCGTAAGTTTTCCATTATACGAACTTAAATGAGCTTGAGCATTGTCTTCCACCACATACAAATTATGCACTTTCGCAATTTCCGTTATGGCATCCATTTCGCATGCTTGTCCGTATAAATGCACTGGCATTATTGCTTTTGTCTTTTTTGTAATTGCTTGAGAAATTAACTCAGGATTTATATTGTATGTCTCCATCCTAGGCTCAACGAAAACTGGTGTTGCTCCTACATGGGAAACTGCCAATGCTGTGGCAATATATGTATTCGAAGGCACTATGACTTCATCACCAGGGCCAATATTGAGCGACCGAAGAGCTAATACCAAAGCATCTAAACCGTTACTGACTCCAATTGTAAATTGTGTTCCGTTCAATTTTGAATACTCCAATTCAAATTGACTCAATTCTTGTCCTTGAATATACCAATTGCTTTCATAAACTCTCTGAAAAGCATTTTGCATTTCAGAATGAATCTGATTATGCACAGGATAGAAGTTTAAAAAATTCATCATATTTTTATAAGCCCCTTTGAAGATGCTTGAAAAATCTCTCCTGTTAATTCATCTTGCCAATAATCATCATTTGTCTTAACCAATTTAATACCCTGCTTGTTAACCCAACCTATATGTTCGGCAGGGTTTCCAACTACAAGTGCGTGAGGCAAAATGTTCTTTGTTACCACACTCCCTGCGCCAATCATAGCAAATTCACCTATTTCAATATTTGGGAGTATTGTACTATTAGCGCCGAGACTAGCTCCTTTTCTGACAATAGTTCGTCCAAACGAAACAGGATATTGCTTCGATCTTGGTTTGCTATCATTGGTAAAAGTAACATTCGGTCCAACAAAAACGTCGTCTTCTAAAAAAATTCCATCCCAAAGCTGAACGCCACATTTTATCGTCACTCTGCTGCCTATCGTTACATCATTCTCGATAAATACATTTGAATTAATATTGCAATCTTCCCCAATTCTGGCTTTAGCCAAAATCACACAAAACTGCCAAACAATGGTACCTTTTCCAATATTGTTCGTCTGAACATCGCTACTTGGATGAATCAACTTCGATAATTTATATATTCTTGAAAGTCTCTAATATAATCTTCCGCATCATACTCATGCGACGCTAACACCAAACAAATTCCTCCGCCACTAAAGTTATTCAAATCCCGCCAAATTCCTGGCACAATCAACAAACCTTGATCTGGCTGATTTAATGTATATTTAATTGTATCGAGGCCATCAAACAATTCAATATCAAAACTTCCCGAAACACCTACTACTAATTGGTATAATTCTTTGTGTGCATGCGCCCCGCGATCCGCTCTATTGGGAACATCATACAAATAATAAACGCGCTTTGTTTCGAAAGGAATTAACTCTAAATTATTAATTGCCGTAATATCACCAGACTCCGCATGAATTTTAGGCAAATCCAATAACTTACAATCCGATATTCTCGAGGACAGCATCATTTCAATTTTTTGTATTCATCGAAATCCCTGACGTAATCTTCAATATTGTAAACAGAACTAGATAAATGTAAGCTCGCGGAATTTGTAGAAAAGTTTTCCAAATGACGCCATGTTTTAGGCGGCAAATATAAACCTTCGTAACCTCGATTTAGATGCACTCTTTCTAGGTTTCCCTGTTTATCGGTGATTACCACATCAAAACTCCCGCTTAAAGCTATGATCACTTCTTCTTGTGTGTCATATGCGTGGCCTCCACGTGTTTCGCCACCAGGTACATTATAGGTCCAAAAGATCCTTTTTATTTCAGATCGGAAGAGCGTCGTGTAGGGAAAG
>CAIRMY010000307.1 GCA_903879775.1 uncultured Bacteroidota bacterium | reverse complement strand
CGTGTTAATTTTAATTCACTGACCCTTGCCTCTGAAGTAATCGAAAAATCACTTGTTAAATCTTTGACAGTTGAAATGACACCTTTGGAAATTGAAAAAGGTAAATACCAAGTTGTTCAGCACATGATTGAACAATTTCCGGGAACTTGCTCTGTTATTTTTAACTTTAGCGATATCGAAGAAAATATGAGCGTGGCAATGGTTTCAAAATATGGAATTCAATTTAATTCTGACGTTGTTGAAATGCTTAAAGAAATGGAAGTCTACTTTACACCAATTACCGATGAACGCTGGGCTTAAAATGAAAATTTCAGGCTTTGCAATCGCAAGAAATGTGATTCAAGCCGATTATCCAATTAAAGAAGCTTTGTTGTCTATTGCTCCATTATGCGACGAAATTATTGTTGCCGTAGGTAAAAGTCAAGACAATACCCGTCAATTTATTGAAGGATTAAATATCCCTCATTTAAAAATTATTGATACTGTTTGGGACGATAATTTAAGGGAAGGGGGAGCGGTTCTTGCCGATGAAACCAATAAAGCATTGGCGGCAGTTTCTCCAGATAGCGATTGGCTATTTTATATACAAGCCGATGAATGCGTTCATGAAGACGATCTTATTAAAATCAAAAACACCATGGAAAATTGTTTAAATGATCCTCATATTGATGGATTACTTTTCGATTATTTGCATTTTTATGGATCTTATGATTTTTTAGGAGATTCTCGACGTTGGTACAATCAAGAAATTAGAATTATCCGCAACAATAAGGGAATAAAAAGTTGGAAAGATGCTCAAGGCTTTAGACATCAAAACAATACTAAAATCAATGTTGCACACTGCCATTCGAAGATCTTTCATTATGGCTGGGTAAAACATCCTAAACATCAACAGGTGAAACAAATGCAATTTCATAGATTGTGGCATGATGATGCTTTCATGCAAAAAAATGTAAACATTTCTGATGAATTTGATTATTCTAACATCGACTCACTTGTGCCTTTTAATGGTACGCATCCAAATGTGATGCAAGATAGAATTGAGTCGGTAAATTGGAAATTCAATTTTAATCCAATTTTAAAGAATTTCGGACTCAAGGCGAGGTTCTTGTATTGGATTGAAAAGAAATTTGGTTGGAGAGTTGGAGAATATAAAAACTATCATAAAATAAAATAAATGTTTGATGTAGCCATAGTAGGAGCAGGAGCAGCAGGATATTTTGCGGCTATCAATATAAAATTAAATGCAGAAGATGCTAAAATTGTCATCTTAGAAAAAACTTCTAAAACACTTTCTAAAGTTGAAGTCAGCGGAGGTGGTCGATGCAATGTTACCCATCACGAATTTGACACAACAAAACTTTCTGAAAATTATCCCCGTGGTGGGAAGTTTTTGAAAAGTCTTTTTAGAAAATTTGGAGTTCAAGAAACCATTCAATGGTTCAAAGAACAAAATGTAGAACTAAAAACTGAAGACGATGGAAGAATGTTTCCTGTGTCAAATACTTCTGAAACAATAGTTCAATTGTTTGAATCGCTTGCCCAAAAACTTGGGATTGAAGTTTGGACAAAAACCAGTGTGTTAGAGATTTCACTGCAAAATGGACATGAAAATATCTTGCAATTATCTAACAATGAAACTATTGAGTCTAAATTTGTTGTAATTGCTTCTGGGGGATTAAACAAGCACGACTCAGTATTGTATCTCAAAAACTTCGAGATTCAGTTTGAAAAATCAGTGCCATCTTTGTTTACATTTAACATTCGAAATACAGAACTGAATGCTTTGTCAGGAATTTCTGTGAAAAATGGCAAAGTGAAAATTGTGGGATTGAAAAAAAGTTATAGTGGACCAATATTGGTTACGCATTGGGGATTAAGTGGTCCAGCAGTTCTAAAAACCAGTTCTTGGTTTGCAAATGAACTCAACGAAAAAGGATACCATTTCGAAACATTGATTTCTTGGATCGATTATTCAACGGAAGAGGAAGCATATCATGAATTAACAGAGATACTTTTGGAGTCCCCTAAAAAGCAAATAAACAATTTGAATTTATTTGATTTACCTCAACGTTTGTGGCTTTTCATTTTGGCGGAATCAAAAATAGATGAAACAAAGAAATGTATCGATTTAAAGAAAGCGGAAATCAACAAGTTGCTTGAAAATTTAATCAGAATGCCATTTACAGTGATAGGCAAAACAACCTTTAAAGAAGAATTTGT
>CAIRMY010000306.1 GCA_903879775.1 uncultured Bacteroidota bacterium | reverse complement strand
CGAATAAAATTACTTTAATCGATTCTAATAAAACAATCGACTGTATACCATCTATTTGATCCATTAAGATACTGTTGGAAATATCTTTTTTTCTTTGTTCTAAGGATTCAACATATGAAAATAATTTTAACGTGATTGGAAATTTGTAAATTTGAGAGGCAAGAATCTTAGAAACAGAATTGAAGTTATTGCTCAATTCTTTTGTAAATAAATCATAGTTAGATTGAATCAATTCTTTTTGATTTTGGTCTAAGAATGAAATTTGGGTTTCATTTGATTGGTTCACAAATTGTATGATGTAGGATATTAAAATTTCGGATTCTTGAAGATCGTGGGAACCTGATTTTATAACTACATCATCATCCAATTGGTTTTTAATTAATCGCTCTTTATGGGTTTCATGAATTTGATTATATTTCAACTGATACATTAAGAAAACAATATTCGAATTCTGCTTGAAATGGTTCAGTAGGTTTAAAACTTCTTGATTTATGGATGATTTTAAGGTGGTTATGGCATTTAATTTAATTTCTAAAATTTCACCCAATGATTTTAAATGAGTGAACTTGTTTTGTAATTCATTTGGTTGATTCATATTTTGTTGAGTCAACCAAAATTCACTGATAATTTGAAAAGCTGATTCGAAATTCGATAATTGCTCTCTTAGTTTGTGCGCATTTATTTCATTGGCTTCAATTAGATCAATGAAACTTTCCCATAATTTAAGCTCTTGATTTGTAAATATCTCTAATTCGATTTCACTGGTATTTTGGATTTTTAGCTGTTCTATGTTTGCAATGATTTCTTTTGATAAAGTTTCTTTAACTTGTTGAATTTTGTTTTCGAATTGAGACTCATTGCCTGGTGATTTCCCGAAATATGCATTAAATGCGATTGTGGTTTTGTTCGCTTTGTAATGTTCAAAATTTAGCTCCACCCAATTTAGAAAACTTCCAATAAGGATATATTGATTTGAATTTGATTGAGAATCTGAAATTTGCCAAAGAATTTCAAAAAAAGATTCAGCGAATGATTGGCTGATTTGTAAACTTAAGAAGTTAAAAACATCAGTTGGTTTTTGTTGGTTGGCAATTCTAGATAATTCTTTCGAGAATGAACTTTTTAGTTCATAATGATTGAAAATATCTTTAAAGTTGGGCCAAACTTTGCTAACATTTTCATTGAGTTTCTTTAAGTTTTTAAATTTATCTTTTGTATCCTTTTTGAATGACTTTGAAACGTTGTTGTCTTTGTTTTCAATGCTTGGTTCTGAAAATTTAGGTTGTTGAAAATCAAGTAAATTTAAAATCAGCAAATTGATCACAGTTGAATACTCAAATAATAAATTTTGAAATTGGGTTGGATTCTTTGATTTAATTTCTAGTATTTTATTTAGAATTATAGCCAATTCTTTGAATGCAATTTCGCCCGTTGCTGAAATTGGGAAGGGCAATTGGTTTAATTCAAATGTGTTGTTTTTATTTGTTAAAAGTATCGTAAAATATTGTTGTAAAATTGGTTTCAAGAAATCAATTTCCTCTGGCCATGTTTTGAAAAAGTTGAATTGAATGATTTGTTCAATTATATATTTTTGAGTTAGTTTAAAATTGTCAATATTTGTATTCTCTTTTTCTGGGATGATG
>CAIRMY010000305.1 GCA_903879775.1 uncultured Bacteroidota bacterium | reverse complement strand
ATTATCTATACAAACCAACCTCCTACAGAACCACGTGAGCGTGATTATGCGGTTGTGGGGTCTTTCCAAATCTTTTGTATTTGGATAGGCTTGGGAGTTATATCCTTGGCTGAAATACTCAGCAAATATCTGAAAGGTGCAGCGGCAATTGGTGCTACAGCCTTGAGTCTTGTTTTGGTGCCATTGAATATGGGCTATCAAAACTGGGATGATCATGATCGTTCAGGCAGATACATTGGTATTGATATGGCTAAGAATTTCTTAGGATCATTGGAGAAAAATGCTGTTTTATTCTGCAATGGTGACAACGATACTTATCCGTTGTGGTATGCACAAAACGTTGAAGGATATAGAACCGATGTTCGAATTATAAATCAATCGTTATTGCCAACAGATTGGTATAGTATGATTTTGAAGGACACTGTTTACGAATCAATGCCATTGCCACTTTCTTGGAAAAAAGAGGATCTTCAAACTGGAAGTTTTGAATCACCTTATGGAATTCAAATAAACAATGAAGAATATCCAATGCGTCGCGAATTGTCTACAATCATCAAAGAAATGCAAGATCAAAAGGCTAAAAGCGGTGATGAAACCAAGGGCATCAACTGGAATGGAAGCAAGTTCTTTGTGAAAGTTGATAAACAAGCTGTTTTAGCGAATGGTATCGTTTCTCCGAGCGAGGCATACTTGATTGAAGATACCATTAAAATTGATATCGCTTCTTCTAGATTGTCTAAAGGTGATTTAGTGATGTATGATTTAATTGCTACGATGGCGAAAGAAGGCTGGAAACGACCTATTTATTTCACTTCTGTTTCTGGTTATGATTTCGGATTTTTGAACAATTATTTACAACTTGAAGGATTGGTTTACCGTTTCGTTCCAATTAAAGGTGGAGCCGATAGAGGCCAACCTACAAGAGTTCAAGATTTTAAATTGTATAATAACTTAGCTAAGCGTTACAAATACTATGGAATGAAAGATAAAAAGAATTTCTTCCTTGATGATAAAGCGGCTTATGTACCAAATGATTTACAACAAATGACATTGTTGTTGGCAAACTATTATATGGAAAAAATCAATGGTTTGGAGCAAATGGAAAAAGGGATAAAAACTGGAACAATGGATATGAATGGACAAAAAGTACCTATGGCCATGGTTACTTCTCCAGTAAAAGGCTTTGCAAGTGCTACTGATTACTATAATTTCTATAAAGATTCTATTGCAAATTACAGAAAACGCGGAATTGACGTATTGAGTCATATTTTGAAGGAAATCCCTCAAAATGTACTGCCAATGCGCCGTGAATACAGAACAGAATATGGGGTTGCATTTTTAGCCCTTGGAGATGAGAAAAATGCAAAAGAAATTCTAGATGCAAGTGTGAAAGAGAACGTTGCATATGCAAAATTCTACAAGAAGCTTCTAGATAAAAATGATAACAATCAAGTATTTGCGAGAGAGTTAAATAATAGCCAATATTTTATCAATAGAGCGATTGAGGCTGCAAATCAGAAGAATAAGATGGCGTGGTCGGCTGAATACAAACGACTTTCAGCTGGATTATTTTAATTAAAGAATATTTGTCCCGCCGAAAGGCGGGACTTTTTTTATGTTTAGAAAAGACACATTACAAAAAAAAGATTCATTTGTTTATGGCATTCATCCTGTAATTGAGGCTTTAGAATCGGGCAAAACAATTGATAAGGTTTGGATCCAAGAAGGTATACTTCAAGGCCAATTAAAAGATATTTTAAAGTTGCTTCGCGATAAGAATATCATTTGGAAACAAGTACCGATTGAAAAGTTAAATTCATTGGTGAGGGGAAATCATCAGGGTATAGTGGTGGCTTTATCGGCCATCGATTTTGCCAAGCTTGAAGATGTGATTGCCGATACTTATGAAAGAGGAGAGGAACCATTTATTTTAGTTCTAGATGGAATTACCGATGTGCGTAATTTTGGTGCCATCGCAAGAACTGCCTCATGCGCTGGTATTCATGCCATAGTTGTTCCAGAAAAAGGTGGAGCTGCAATTGGCCCAGATGCCATTAAAACTTCTGCTGGCGCTTTGTTTAAAATTCCAGTATGTCGCACGAACTCAATGTATGGCACAGTTAAGGTATTGAAAAATAGCGGATTGCAAATTGTTGGGGCTTCTGAAAAAGGTGCTTCTAATTTGTTTGAGTCTACAATTGAAGGACCTGTTGCGATCATTATGGGTAGTGAAGAATCGGGCTTGAGTGTTGATGTTTGGAAATTATGTGATCAATTGCTAAAAATTCCATTGATGCCCAAAGGCGTTGAGTCACTAAACGTTTCTGTAGCTTCTGGAATTTTTGTTTATGAAGTTCTTAGGCAGCGCACAAAGAATTTGTAAGATATACTCTTAAGAAATTGTATTTTTGCGACTTTTATGTTGCACACGATTCCAATGGTTGATCTCCAAGCGCAATATCGTCGATTTAAAGGCGAGATTGATTTGGCGATTTTAAATGTTTTGGATGAAGGTATTTTTATTCAAGGGAACATTGTTCGTGAGTTTGAAAATCAGCTCGCTGCAACGTTAAATGTAAAACATGTAATTACTTGTGCCAATGGTACTGATGCTTTGCAAATTGCATTTATGGCATTGGATTTACCAAAGGGCTCAGAAGTCATTATACCTACATACACTTATGCAGCTTTGGCCGAAGTTTTGCATTTGTTGGGTTTAATACCTGTTTTTGTAGACATAATGAAGGATGGTTATTTGATGGACGTTACTCAAATTTCATCAAAAATTACTTCTAGAACGAAGGCAATTGCGCCAGTTCACTTATTTGGAGAGTGTGCTGATATGCTTGAAATAACTAAAATTGCAAAACAACATTCGTTGTTTGTGATTGAAGATACAGCTCAAGCCATTGGTTCTATTTTTTGCAATGAGGGACTCAGCGGCTTTGCGGGTACACTCGGCGATATTGGAACAACATCTTTTTTTCCAAGTAAGAATTTAGGTTGCTATGGCGATGGTGGTGCAATCTTTACAAATAATGACCATTTGGCCAATAAGATGAGAATGATTGCAAATCATGGTCAATCTCAAAAGTATATTCATGAAATTATTGGCATCAATTCTCGTTTAGATACCATTCAAGCTGCAATTTTAATGGTTAAACTGAACCATTTAAAATCGTTTACAAGCAATAGACAGCTATTGGCTCAACGTTATATTAATGCATTAGAGAAATTGGATGGAGTTTTTGTCCCTCAAAAGAATGAAACTTCAACTCATGTGTACCATCAATTTTCTATTTTGATGATAGATAAAGCGATGCGTGATTCACTCAAATTGCATTTAGAAAAGAATGGAGTGTCTAGCATGGTATACTATTTACTTCCCTTGCACAAGCAATTGGCATATAAAACAAACGATTCATTACCTTTGTCGGAAGCTATTTGCAACAGAGTCCTTAGTTTGCCAATATGCCCAGAATTAACAAACGAAAATCAAGATAGAATTATCAATTTAATCATAGAATTTACCCAAAATTATAAAAATAATTAAAAATGAAAATAGCTGTAGTAGGAACTGGTTATGTAGGTTTGGTAAGCGGAACTTGTTTCGCTGAAACTGGAAATGATGTAATTTGTGTAGACATTGATCAAAGCAAAGTTGAACGCTTAAGCAATGGTCAAATTACCATTTTTGAACCGGGTTTAGAGGTGTTGTTCAAACGCAATTTGAAAGAAGGCCGTTTGAAATTCACCACAAATCTTGAAGAAGCAATCAAAGATTGTTTGGTTATTTTCCTAGCCCTTCCAACTCCTCCAGGTGAAGATGGCTCTGCTGATTTACGTTATGTGTTGGGAGTTGCTGATCATCTAGGTAAAATCATGACCAACTACAAAGTTATTGTAGATAAAAGCACAGTTCCAGTTGGAACAGCCGATAAAGTTCATGCTGCAATAGCTGCTAATTTCAAAGGTGAATTCGACGTTGTTTCGAATCCTGAATTCTTGAGAGAAGGTGTTGCTGTAGACGATTTTATGAAACCCGATAGGGTTGTGATTGGTGCTTCTAACCAACGCGCTTTTGATGTAATGGATGAACTGTATGCACCATATGTGCGTCAAGGAAATCCTGTAATGCACATGGACACGCGCAGTGCAGAATTGACAAAATATGCTGCGAACAGTTTCTTGGCAACTAAGATTTCATTCATGAATGAAATTGCGCGTTTGTGCGAATTGCTTGGTGCAGATGTTGATATGGTAAGAAAAGGTGTTGGCAGCGATGATCGTATCGGTAAACGTTTCTTGTTTCCTGGTATAGGATATGGTGGAAGCTGTTTTCCGAAAGATGTTAAAGCTTTGGTTCACAGTGCAGCAGCCGTAAATTATGAATTCAAAATACTGAAAGCAGTTGAAGATGTAAATGCCGAACAGAAAAAAGCATTGTTGCCTAAAATTGATCAACATTTTGGAAGTATAGCAGGTAAGAAAGTTGCAATGTGGGGATTGGCGTTTAAACCAAATACCGATGATATCCGCGAAGCGCCAGCTCTAGAAATGATTGATGCTTTAATTGAAAGAGGCGCTACAGTGAATTGCTATGATCCTGAAGCTATGCCGAATGTAAAACAAGTGATTGGCAATAAAGTAGACTTTAGTGAAACCAGTTATCAGACACTTGAGGGTGCCGATTTCTTAATCATTGCTACAGAATGGCCTGAGTTTAGAACTCCTGATTTCGATAAGATTGCAAGCTTATTAACCGAAAAGGTTATCTTTGATGGTAGAAATTTATTCGATTTAGAAGTTGCGCGCAAGCATGGTTTTAAATACTATAGTATTGGTAGACAAGATATAAAATGAAAAAAGAAAGAGTTTTAATTACAGGTGCCGCAGGATTTTTAGGAAGTCATCTTTGCGATAGATTTATTAAAGAAGGTTACCACGTAATTGGTATGGATAATTTAATTACGGGTGATCTACGAAATATTGAGCACTTGTTTCAGTTAGAACAATTTGAATTTTATAACCACGACGTAAGTAAATTTGTTCACGTTCCTGGTGAAATTAAATACATTTTACACTTCGCTTCGCCAGCAAGTCCTATTGACTATCTTAAAATTCCTATTCAAACATTAAAAGTTGGCTCTTTAGGGACACACAACCTTTTGGGTTTGGCGATGGCTAAGAAAGCAAGAATTTTGGTGGCAAGTACAAGTGAAGTTTATGGAGATCCTACTGTTCACCCTCAAACTGAAGATTATTGGGGCAATGTGAATCCAGTTGGTCCAAGAGGCGTTTATGATGAAGCAAAACGCTTTCAAGAAGCAATTACAATGGCTTATCATACCTATCACGGACTTGAAACGAGAATCATTCGTATTTTCAATACATATGGTCCTCGTATGAGACTAAATGATGGCAGAGTGTTGCCGGCATTTATGGGTCAAGCACTCAGAGGTGAAGATTTAACAGTTTTTGGTGATGGTAGTCAAACACGTAGCTTTTGTTATGTTGATGATTTGGTTGAAGGAATCTATAGATTGTTATTGAGCAATTGCTCAGACCCAGTAAATATTGGAAATCCATCTGAAATTACCATTGCACAGTTTGCTGAGGAAATTATAAAACTTACAGGTACGGATCAAAAGGTGATTTATCATCCATTGCCTACCGACGATCCAAAACAACGCCAGCCAAATATTACAAAAGCGCAAGAAATTTTGGGTTGGGAACCTAAAGTTGAAAGAGCTGAAGGTTTAAAAATCACTTGGGATTATTTTAAAGCGTTACCAAAAGAAAGACTTTACGAAGATTCACATCACCGTGAATTTAAAGGATAATTTAAAAGGCTCGAAAGAGCCTTTATTTAATTTCTTAAGCAACTTTTTTAAACATTTCTCGTTTTATAATTGAATGCATAGAAAATTACTCATTACTTTCATCTTGATTCTATCATCTGTATTGCGATTAGGCGCTCAGTCAAATCAAGTTACAGGTACCATCGTAGACTCATTTAACAATCGACTTTTGGGCAATGCCGTTGTAATGGTTGTGAACCCTAAAGATAGTTCTCTTGTGAAGTATACAAGAACAAAATCTGATGGCACTTTTGAAATAAATGGGATTCGTTTAGATTCAATTAAAGTCCATATTACTTTTCCTGGCTATGCCGATTTCACGGAAAATTTTAAGTTTAATGGCAATTATCATAAAATGGGTATGATTAATTTCATTCAATTGTCGCAATTGATTGACGCAGTTTTAATTAGAGCCCAAGGTGGAAAAATGAAATTCAAGGGAGATACCCTGGTTTATTTGGCTGACAGCTTTAAAACAAAAACCAACGCTACAGTTGAAGATTTATTGAAGAAATTACCTGGTTTACAGGTGAATAGAAATGGGGAAATAACAGCTCAAGGTAAAAAAGTTGAACGTGTGTTGGTTGACGGAGAAGAGTTTTTCGGAGATGATCCTACGGTTGCAACCAAAAATTTGGATGCGAAATCGGTGAAAGAGGTTACAGTGTATGATGCCCAATCTGAAGAAGCCAAAAGAACTGGCGACAACAATGCCGAAAAGGTAAAAACCTTAGACATTAAGTTAAAAGATGAGGCGAAAACCGGATATTTTGGCAAAGTAACGGTTGCGAATAGTTTGGATTTTCTTTCAGACAATCCACAGAGTTTTAAGAATCTTTACGAGCAACGTTTGCTCTTTAGCAGTTTTAAAGATAAACGTAAATTTAGTGTGTTTGGACTGAGGGGAAATACAGCAAATGTTGGTATGAGTTGGAATGAACGCAATCAATTTGGAGAACGAAATAATGAATGGTTTACAGATGGCATGTATTATTCAAGTAATACAAGCTCAGATGATCAATTAGATTACAATGGAAACTCAGGTGTCCCTAAATCATTAGATATTGGAACTTTATATTCAAATCAATGGAAGAAGCATAAATTGAATTTAAATGCTTCTTATAGAGAATTGGATGTTTATAATTTGAGCACCAGTAAGAAAATTCAATTGCTTGAAAACAAGGAACTTTGGAACTATTCTGAAAATAGCGATACCAATAAAAGATATCAATATAGAGCAACTGCTAAATGGGAATTCCAAATTGATTCTATGAATAGTATCATTATGAATTTAAAAGGAACCCTTTCAGGATCGAATCATTTTTCCCTCATTCAAAATAATTCTAGATTGAACATCGATACTTTGAATAAACAGTTTCGAGATGCTTTGGATACTGGGCTTTCTTATTCAACCAATATTGACTTAAAATACAACCATAAATTTAAAAAATCAGGAAGGTCTTTCAACATTACATCCGCTTATTCCAGAAATAAGTCTGAAGGGAACAACGCGGTTTTGTCAAACAATTATTTGAAAAATGGCTTAGGGTTTAACGAATTTAATTTTGATCAATATCGCTTAAACAATTCGAATTCGGAAAATTTCTCTGGTACATTGAATTTTATTGAACCTTTAAATAAAACTGTTGAATTGTTAGCCGGAGTTGAATATTACAATACAAAGCAATACAATATTTTAAATGTTTACAATCGAGAAAGTGTTGTTTCTAAAATTGATTCTTTGGGGAATAATTACATGTTAGGCCAATCTAAAATTAACGGAAGTCTGGGTTTACAATATAAGAAGAAGAAATTTAGTGTATATGTTGGAGTAAAGCCGCAAGTGTCGACCATACTTCAGAGTGAAAATTTAAAGAATCTGAATTTAGACAAAACTTACCAAGCATTATTACCGAGTGTGACTGTTAATTGGGGATTTTCAAAAATGGGTTTTTTAAATCTTACTTATGTAGATGAAGTTAGTTTGCCTTCAGCCTTTCAATTACAGCCGATTATCAATAACTCTAATCCCTTGTACATCAACCAAGGTAATATATCGTTAGGTCAAAGTTTATCGCATAAGTTGAGTTTTATGTTTCGTAACGGCAATATGCTCAATCAAACTTGGTATTATTTTTCTGGTAGTTATACCATGTATGAGTCAAATTTTATCACGTCTACACTAATCGACACTTTGGGGAGAACCATCTCTAAAACAGAAATGGGTAAAAACAATGCGAATGCTTATATTTATGGGAATATTAGTAAGGGAATCAAAGGCACTCCTATTGAATTGTCTACAGGTATCAATTATTATTGGGGAAATTCTCAGGTACTTCAAAATGGTATTTTAGGACAAACAACAAATAGTGGATTCTCTGTGGATCCAAGTATTTATCTTGATTTAAATGTAGTTTCCTTTGACATTGGTTATGATTTTAATTTGAATAACAATACAAGTGATTTTTATAAGGGCTTTAGCAATCAGAACTGGACGCAAAGTTTATCAGTTGGTTTTGATTTGGGTCCAGTGAATAAAACCACATTCAGTGCCAAGGAAGAAAAAGACGAGAATAATGGATGGTCTTTATCGGTTGATTATGAGGCTAATTTTAGACAGCAAACCAGTATTTACAATGTACCTAATAATAAATTGATTAACGGTTCACTGAGCTATACGCACAAGAAGAAAAAAGAGTATGTATTTAGCTTGAGAGTGAATGATTTGTTGAATGAGAACATCAATTATAGCAGAAATGTGATTGGAAATCAGATTTTTGAAAATACGAATACTATTTTTAAGCGATATGTCCTTTTGGAGTTTGTTTACAAATTTAAGAACAAACCCAAAGTGGTTGAAACGAATGATGGGAATGATAATTTAATCAATAAATAAATTTATGAGAGTTGTTTTAATCATGATCGGGTTTTTGTTGAATTCTACATTGTTTGGTCAATTCCATGATTCTTTCACCATACATTTTGTAAAAAAGACCAATCTTCATAAATCATTAGGGAATGAATCTTGGACTGAGCAAATAAAAAAAGTGATTCCCAAGTATGTGAATGACAAATTCATTTTGACATATAAAAATGGCACTTCAATTTATAGGGGAATTGTGAATGAGGAAGGTGATAAATCGACTCAAGTTCCCGAATGGGTGCATTCAAGTGTTGCGGGAATTGAAATATTGCAAACCAAAGATTCCTTCAAATTGCGGAAGGATATCATGTCAATTAATGTACAGATTAAAGATACAATTTGGAAATTGAATTGGAGAATCAATGCAACGGAACGCAGAAATATTGCTGGTTTTGATTGTAGAAAAGCAGTTGCCACCTTGAATGATACCATTGTAATTTATGCATTTTATGCCGAAGAATTGATTGGGTCAACGGGCCCTGAATTGATACAGGGTTTGCCAGGTGCTATATTAGGACTTGGGATTCCAAAATACAATACAACATGGTTTGCTGAGAAGGTAGAATTCAATGCGAAAAAGTTTCAACTTACCTTATTGCCTAAGAAAAAAGAAAAACAATATTCCTTGAAATCCTTTAAAGATGAAATGAAATCTATTTGGGGTGGTCGCTGGGATAAGCGCGCTGAAGATATGTATTGGAAAATCTTATTTTAAGATTTTAATGCCAATTGTCCGCAAGCAGCATCGATGTCTTTGCCGCGACTCCTACGCACATTCACAATCAGATTTCTTGCTAATAGACCTTCAGCAAACTCATCTAATCGGCTAGTAGGCTTGTATTCTGCCAATGAAATTGGGTTGTACTCAATTAGATTGATTTTCGAAGGGAATTTTCTAGCAAAAATTGCCAATTCTTTTTCTTCTTCTAATCCATCATTTACGCCCGCAATCACAGTGTATTCTAAGGTTGGTCTATTGCCAGTTTTATTGCACCAATAGATTAATGCTTCGGCCAACATTTCTAAGTTATTGGTTTCATTAATTGGCATAATGGCACTGCGTTTTTCATTGTTTGCAGAATGTAAACTCAAAGCTAAGTGGGTTTTAACCCCATCATCGGCTAGTTTCACAATCATTTTTGCAATGCCAGCAGTAGACAGTGTGAGTCTTGAGGGACTCATGCCTAATCCATCGGGACTCGTAATAATTGAAACGCTTCTGAGTACATTGGCATAATTGAGTAATGGTTCACCCATACCCATATAAACAACGTTATCTAATTTT
>CAIRMY010000304.1 GCA_903879775.1 uncultured Bacteroidota bacterium | reverse complement strand
TTGGTTTGGGCATCAGTTTGCGTAAAGAAGATTTTAAACAATTGTTTGATCAGCCGAAACCATTGGCCATTGGACTGTCGGCTCAAATGTTGTTGTTGCCTTTAATCGCATTTTTACTCGTTTACAAATCCAATTTAGCTCCCGAGCTTAAAGTGGGCGCCATGATTCTGTCGGTTTGCCCTGGGGGTATAACCTCTAATTTGGTGAGTTATTTTGTGAAGGGAAATGTTGCGCTGGCTGTTTCGTTAACAGTTTCTAACGCTTTTTTATCGTTGTTTTCAATTCCCCTCATGATCAATTTATTCTTGAATTATTTCATGAAAGGAAGCAATATTCAGAACGAAATTCATTTGCCATTTTTCAGCACAATGTTTGAAATCTTTGCCATAACAATCGTGCCCGCGGGCATTGGAATGTTGTTGAGATACCGATTGGGTAAAAAGATTTTAGAATTTCAAAAGGTCATTAATATATTACTCCCACTGTTATTGTTATTGGTGTTTACATTTAAATTTTTGGCAGGCACTCAATCGGGTGGGGCATCAGTCACAAAAATGGATATTGTTCAATTGACCCCTATTGTAATAGGGTTGAACGTATTGAGTATGTTTTTAGGGTATTTAATTGGCACACCATTTGGGTTATCGTTCAAAAATAGGATTACCATTTCGGTGGAAGTTGGATTGCACAATACGGCCTTGGCGTTGCTCATTGCCAGTCAGAAATTAGGGGTTAGCGCAATGGAGAAGCCAGCATTGGTTTATGCGTTGTTTTCATTTTTCGTAACCTTTTTTGTGGCCTGGGTGCTTGTAAGATTAAGGCTTTATCGTTTGAAAAAACGAGGTTAAATCTTCAATAATTTCTTGAGGGACAAGGGTTTTTAGGATTCCTTCGGTGTTGTGACTGGTTACATCTACGTTCCAAAGTAAATCTCTAATTTGAGTTGCGCTTATGTCGAGCAAAGGTGCATCAAACCATTTGGCATTGAACGGTATTGGTTCTTGTGGTTTCGGGTAACCGGGTCTTGGATAAACGTTTAAAGGACAAATTTCGGCCAATTCTTGTGCATGTTGCCAGCTGTGAAAGCTATGTAAATTGTCGGCCCCCATGATGAGTTCAAACTGATGTTCCGGAAACTGTTGGTAAATTTTAGTGACCGTTTTATGAGTGTAAGAAGGCTTTGGAAGTGTGAATTCGATGTCACAACACTTCATCTTATTTTGGTGTTGCAATGCCAATTGAACCCATTTTAAGCGTATGTCGGCGGGTATAAGCGTTTCCTCACTTTTATGAGGATTTAAAGGTGAAGGAACAAACCAAACTTCATCGAAATTGGCTTTTTCCCAAATGAGAATTGCAACTTGGATATGCCCAATGTGAATTGGGTTAAATGATCCAAAATAAAGTCCAATTCTAGCCATTATTTAACGAGAAAGTCGTTGACAAGGTTTTCACAATTGACAAATGTTTCTTCAAGAATATCGTTTACAACCACAACATCGTATTGGTTTTCAAAGCTCAATTCGAAGTTGGCCTTTGCAAGTCTTTCTTTTAGCTGGTGCTCAACTTCCGTACTTCTTTTGGTGAGTCGTTCTAATAATATTTCAACACTTGGTGGTCTAAGAAAAACGGCGAGCGCCTGTTCTCCAAATTGGCGTTTTAATGCAAGTCCGCCTTTTACATCAACATCAAAAACGACAGCTTTTCCTTCAGCCCAAATTTTTTGGACTTCGCTCCAAAGTGTTCCGTATAAAATGCCAGCATAAACTTCCTCGTGCTCCAAGAATTCGTTGTTTTTAATTTTGTTTTGGAAATCTTCGAGCTGTAAGAAATGGTATTCGCGTCCAGAAACTTCGCCGGGTCTAGGGCTTCTGGTCGTGGCGCTTACAGAAAATGCAAGTTTAGAGGACATCACTTCTAAAAGATGTTTAACCACTGTGGTTTTTCCAGATCCGGAAGGTGCAGAAAAAATAATGAGCTTGTTCAAAACGGTATTTTCAAAATTTCAGGAATACAAAGGTCGTTTTTTCAAACTATAATTTTATCATTTAGAGAGAATAAAGCAATATAAAAGCTTACTTTTAATTTGCATAAACCGCAAAAAAAAAAGGAGCTCCATTTTGAAGCTCCCTTTTTTATCAAAGAAAAAGATAGAAGAGAAATTATTTTTGAAGGATGATTTTGTGAGTTTGTTTCATTTCGTTTTGAATGTAATAGATGCCTCTATTTAAAGATGAAATATCGATTTGATTGGTATTTTTCATTTGCAATACCATTTGACCTAGGTTGTTGTAAATGTTATAATTTCCAATGATAGAGGTATTGATTACGCCTTGAGTTGGATTCGGATATGCCACAAAATTTGAAGATGTTTTAGGTAAATCATTGACTGATGAAGGAATGTTGTTTCTAACTTCAAACAAGGTTACAGTGCCACTAATTTCGTTTGAAACGACAATCATTGGTTTTCCTGTAGGGCTTTGATTTGCTTGAATGTATACAATTCCTTCAGGACCATTATCGCCGCCGAAAACAGTATTGCTACGTGTATTTTTATAATCAACATAGACTGGTGCGCTCGGATTTGTAATGTCGTAAACCATAACACCACCAATTCTTTCTAAAGTTATAAATGCATACGTTTTATCGTTGATAGAAGCAACAGTAACACCTTCTGGCTCAGGTCCTTTAGAACGACTTCTTGATTTTAAGGTATTTGAAGCTTCGTTATCGGCATTAAAAATTCTTCCCAATGCTGGATGTTGTGATGTGATTAATTCGAAAGCATCGCCGCTATTATAAACCATTGAATTGGATGTTAAATCATAGATTGAAAATGAGCGTGGACCAACCATGTACAATTCGTCGTAATCACCATCGGCATCATTGTCACCATGGAGGTTCGTGATTCTTAAACGGCCTAAAGAATGGTCTTCCATTAACATTTTACGGTTAGGGAAGGTTGCTGAATCTAAAATGATTGCGTTTACAGTTGTTCTTTCGTTCAAAGGAGTGTATTCTTTTTCATCGCCTTCATTCGCTGTCACTAAATACGATTTGTTATTTACTGAGTAAGTCGCAATTTGATCGGGTGTAGTGAATGCTTTCACATTCCAGTTAGAAATTAAAACGGAACCACTTTTATCGCTGGCGTCAAATCCATTTCCTAATGTTTTGAATTCTTTTGTTCCAAGTGCCCAAATATTGGTTACTTTTTTAGTTGTGAAGTCAATCACGGCAATTGCATTGTTTTCTTGCAAAGATACCCAACCCAATTGGTTGTCTTTAGAAATGGTAATGTATTCTGGTTCGAAATCTTGAGCCAAGGTACTCGCTTTGAATAGTTTACGTACTCCAGATGCAATGAGTGCATTTTCATTTGCATTGAAACCTTTGAAGTCTATAACCGTAACATTTGATTGCGTTAAATTTTGAACTCCACCTGAAATATCAATCATGGTAACAGAACCTTCAGGATCATTTGTGTAATCTAAATTTGGTTGTCCTTCATCTGCAGTCACTACAAATTTTCCATTAGGACTGAATCCAACGTGATCTGGCAATGCGCCAACGGTCACTCTATTGATATAATTTCCATTTGCGTCAAAAAATATCACTTTACCCGGATTTTGTTCAACTGAATCAGGAGAAGCAACTGCAACAATGCCATTTTTAATTGCAATGCTCGTAATTCCTCCATAAGGGGCCATATCGATTGATTTTACCAATGAAATGTTTGAAGGATTGCTTATGTCGGCAATGTCCATACGTTTTTGAATTGCACTTGTCATGAACAATCTTTTCGTAGCAGAATCG
>CAIRMY010000303.1 GCA_903879775.1 uncultured Bacteroidota bacterium | reverse complement strand
GTGCCATGAGAAAACTCTACTTCTTTTTCTCATATTGAAGCTTTGATGGCCACCAAATCTTTGGTCCAATTACATGAACTAATGCTGGAACTAACAAAGATCTAACGACAATTGTGTCTAGCAATACTCCAAATGCAACGGCAAAGCCAAGCTCGGCCAAAAAGACTAGTGGCAATACTCCAAGAACAGCAAAGGTCGCAGCAAGAACAATTCCAGCTGAAGTAATTACCCCACCTGTAACTGTTAAACCTTTGATCACGCCTTTTCGAGTTCCGATTTTCATCGATTCTTCACGAACACGTGTCATCAAGAATATGTTGTAATCAATTCCCAAAGCGACCAGGAAAATAAATGCAAACAATGGGAATGAGGCATCAGCACCTTTGAAGTTAAAGATGTGCTCGAAAACTAATTGACACACACCTAACGTTGCCATGAAAGAAAGCACAACAGTAAGTAGAAGTATTCCGGCCGCCAAGATACTTCGAAGCAATAAGCCTAAAATGATTCCGATTATCAATAGGACAATTGGAATAATTAAACGATTGTCATGGCGTGATGCCACATCAGTGTCGTATTGAACCGCTGTTCCTCCACCAACAAGGATGTCTGGATCAACCTCTTTAACAGCCTGTCTGATCAAAGGAATAGTGTTTCTTGCCTCTACTGAATCAGGGGCAACCTTTAGAGTTGCATTCAAAAGCACCATATCTTCTACTACCTTGATTGGCGGAACTGGTTGTCCCGGAATTTTCTGACCAGCAAGTACTGGTTCAACAAATGCGACATTAGAAACGGTCATCAAAGCTGCAGATACTGAAGCAACATCGGCCTCTTTAACTACAATCTCAACAGGAGAGCCTTCGCCACTTGGGAAATGCTCGCCCAGCTTCTCCAAACCAATCACTGAATCAGTGCGCGTCGTAAATGCTTCTGTATTAGCCAAGCCATCAGCTTTTAGTGTGAATGAGAAGCCAGCTAAAATTGTTAGTAATAGTGCGGTTGAAATCCAAATACGCTTCGGATTTTTTTCAACCAGTCCTCCAATTTTTGCCCAAGAACCACTTAATTGTTCATCAACATCATCAAAGCGTGGAATCTTTGGCCAGAATATCCATCGACCAAAAACAACCAAAAGTGCTGGAAGAAAAGTAAGAACTGTGATCATTGCTGATGCAATTCCTATCGCTCCTACCGGACCCAAACCCCTATTTCCAGAAAGCTGGCTTAGCAACAAGACTAATAAACCTGCTATAACAGTGGATCCAGATGCAAGAATCGGCTCAACCACACCACGCAATGCAATCTTCATGGCATCAAACCTTGATTCATGATGGTGTAACTCTTCTCGGTATCGAGCTATTAACAAAAGGGCGTAATCAGTTGCAGCTCCCAAGACTAAAACTGAAAGGATTCCTTGCGATTGACCATTCAAGTCAATCGTTCCTGCCTTAGCTAAAAAGTAAACAATAGTTCCTGCTAGCGAAAGTGCTGTAACTGCGGTGAATAACGGAAGTATCCAAAGCAATGGTGACCGATAAACAATTATCAAAATAATCGAAACAACCATCAATGTAGTAAGCAGCAAAGTTGAATCGATTGATCCAAATGCCCCAAACAAATCAGCAAAAATTCCACCAAACCCAGTGACGTGCGTGGTCAAATTCTTTGGCCCAAAATTCGCTTCTAAATCATCACGAATAAATTCGATCAATATTGGTAATGCAGGTTTTTCTTCAATATTTTGCTGACCAATTTCAGAGTTCAAGGCAATGTTTGCCAGGGCCGCTTTTCCATCCTCAGATGGAATTGCCTGTATTGGGAATCCGGGAACAATATAAGAACTAATAGGTCTGCCAGATTCCGGCAAAATTTTCTCACCCAGTCCATTTAAATAACTCTGAATCTCTCTTAATTTTGCTGGATTCTTAACTGGATCTATATCGCCTAAAAACACAAGCAAGGTTGGAATTTGATCATTGGAACTATCAGTGAATTTAACAGTGATTTTACTTGCCAAAGTAGATTCGGCATTGTCAGGCAGAAATGCTGCGTTGTCATTTTCCTGAACCGTTGAAAGTTTTCCAAATGTTGGACCAGCAACGGATGAAATACCAAGCCAGGCAACAATTGCAATGATTGCAATCCAAAGAGGTTTACGACCTTTTACAGCACTTTTGCTTTTAGTTTGTCCAGCCATGGGTTATCGAAGCCTCTCCAGTTGTTGCGGTGTAGGGGTGAAATCTATCAGTGATGCCATTTTGATCACACCGCAAGGGCGCAGGTTGGTCAAACTTTCGCAAATTATTGCGCTTCCAATTAGGCTAAGGATGTGAGTTCAACCATAGCAATTGAGAAGAAAATCAAGATCTCAGAATTAGGCTTGCTTGAATACCTAGATGCC
>CAIRMY010000302.1 GCA_903879775.1 uncultured Bacteroidota bacterium | reverse complement strand
CAAAAAGGATTGTATGAAGGATTTCATTCCATTGTGAAAAATGGAGGTATCATTGCTTTTTTGATTGTGATTGTGCTTTTTGTATACAATTTATATAAAAGAACTAAAACTGATTTGAGAGACGAGCATTTATCGTCGAGAGAATTTTGGATGTTTATGGGATCTATGTTCTTGATATTGAGTTTGATTCAAGTTTTCAGTGGAACAAGTATTCCTGTGTTTAATAAATTATTTGGATTTAAAACAGCCACTCCTGTTGCTACAGATTATAACCGTGTTCAATTATGGATGTCTATGCCAATCATGGCGTTGATGGCAATAGGCCAATTTTTCACATACCGTGAATCAAAAGATGGAAAGCTTTATAAAAACATCTGTATTTCATTCGCAATTGCATTGATTGTAACAATTTTGGTGAATTTCAATTTTGGTGTGCAAGAAGTCAAATACTTGGTTTTCTTGTTTTTAGGAGTATGGTTGGTTGTTGCAAATGCCATGTATTTTATTCTGAAAAAGAAATCAAAAGTTTTTGGATGGGGTTCAAGTGTGTCGCACGTTGGATTTGGTATTCTATTAATAGGAGTTCTTATTTCTTCAGTCAATCAGAAAGTGCTGACTTCAACACAAACAGGCATCGATATGGCGCCGGAAGTGAATGAAAAGGGCCAAACAGATGTTAAAGGAATTGCATTTAATCGGGAAAATAGAATTTTATATAAAAATCAGGGTATCGAAATTGGAGATTATTTTGCCAACTACATTCAAAAGGAAGTAGGTGTAGGAAAAGATTCAATCGATAAGCATTTCAATATACTTTTCGTAGATAAAGTAACAAAAGACTCATTTGTTTTGCGACCTAAAACACAGAACAATCCTAAAATGGGACTGATTGCTGAGCCATCAACCAAGCATTATATTTCAAAAGATGTTTTTTCACATGTAAATTATGAAAGTGGAATGGATAAAGTGGAGCCTTTTAGTGGCTTTAAAACTTCAAATGTGAAAGTGGGACAAACGTTTAGCACAGAATCTGGGAAATGCCAGATGGTGGTTAAAAGCATCGATCGATATAGCTCTAACCAAGGGATTGTTTTAAGCGTTAACATTATGGTAAATCGTTTAAACGATTCAATTTTATTACATCCAGAATTTAGAGTGAATGAGCAAACTGGATCTTTTGAAGCGAATCCTGCCGAAAGCAATGAATTAGGAATATTATTGATGATTCAAAATATCAAAATTTTAGATCCAGATCCTTCAAAACAAAATATAGAGTTCCAAATTCAATCTGGTGAAAAAACACCTGTTAAAGATTATATTGTATTGAAAGTTATATCATTCCCTTGGATAAATTTGGTCTGGGCCGGCACAATTATCATGCTCATTGGATTTATTTTAGCCGTTGTGAATCGCATTAAAATTCAACAAAAGTTAGCTGCTTAATGAGTCCAAAGGTTTACATATTGGGTTATGGCAACTTAGGTAAACATTTATTAAAACTATTTTTATCTCGAGGGATAGGCGTAGGTGGTGTTTTTAGCAATCAGACACTTGAATTATCTGGCGTTCAAACGTTTTCTAAAACAAACATCAATGAGATTCTAGCTGAAGGAGATATTGTATTTATAACCACTAAAGACAATGACATTCATTCAAGCATTTTACAGATTTCGAATGATTCGGTGATTAAGTTGTATTGTAGCGGCAGTTTAGCTTTATCTGAATTTGTAGATTGTAATCATGTAGGAATATGGTACCCTTTATATAGTTTTTCTAGCGAAGTTGAAATAGATTGGAAATTGGTCCCTGTATTTGTTGAATATTCTGATTCAGTGACCCAAATGTCCCTCGAAAAATTAAACAATTCTCTGAATTTAAACATCCGATTTTTAAATTCGGAAGATAGGGCACAGTTGCATTTATCGGCAGTGTTTGCAAATAATTTTGTAAATGCTTGTTTGATCGGTAGCCAAGAAGTTTTGAGAGAGAACGAACAATTGAGCTTTGATTATTTATTGCCAATCATTCAACAAACCATAGATAAGGTAAAACTAAATAATCCAATATTGGTGCAGACTGGACCAGCATTTCGCGGTGATGAAACAACCATATCAACGCATTTAAAACAACTAAGGAATTGTGCTGATGAGGCTGATATATACAGATCAATCTCTAAATATATTCAACAAAAATTCGAAAAATAGTTTGTTAAGTTAAACAAAATGATTAATTTTGACTAAACCCCTACCAAAATTCATGGTCGTTGCTTTAGTTTTACCCTCAGAAAAACCAATTTTCGAATACTTCGGATTAGAAATTTACATTGATGTAAATGATCATCTTCCTCTAGTTTTTTATGGTCGATCAGCCAACAATATTTCTAAAATTATTGTCCATTTAGACAACGGTTTGTTTAGCCATTTAGAAATGATCTCTATCGATGGAATACCAGAGTTAGAAGAAGGCGATAAAGAAAACTTTTTGAAAATGATTAATTGTAATTTAACGGAAATAATCAAATTTTGGATTGATTTCTTTGTGTATAAAAAATCTATTCCATTCGAAAAAATCTTAAAACCATTATCTTAAGACCATTCGAATGCCACAGTAATAGTTGATGCCATTTGCTGGAGCCCAGCTATATGCGGCATCAAACGTGTGACTTTGACTAGAATGCAACATTAAAACGGGATCTGCTTGCTTTATGTTTCCTATGTTCTCAGCACCAACATAAAATTCGAAACCATTTTCAAATGATTTTCTAATTTGCGCATTCACAATGATAAATGATGGACTATATTTTGATTCGGTTTTTGAAAAATATGCAATTCTTTTTGGTCCATTGATTTGCGAAACTGCGTCGAAATACCATTTATTTCTTGTTTTATAGCCAACAACAACCAAGGCTCTATGGACACTTTGGAACGGAGCGATTTGGAATTCTTGGTTTAGAAATTGCAAGTTTTTTACATATCTGTAGGCCAATTTAACTTCTAGTCGTCTGATTGGATGGGTTGTCCATTCTACGTGAACACTATTTGTATTTCCTGCAAAACCATTATTTCTTGATGCAATGGTGAGTTCATTCAATGAAAAATCTCTATCTACAACAACTTGATTTTGAAATTGAGTTGAAAATACATCAACGGTTAAAGTACTTGGATAATTCATGAAAAAGAAATTTCTCATAAAACTGATACCCCCATTATATCCAAACTCTTGTGGCATTCCATAAGGTAAATTTCCTGGATATTGCTCAATTTTTAGTGTTCTGTTGTTAATGAACATCGGTAAATTTTCAATGAGCATATATGGAGTTCTGCGTCCCATTCCAGCTTGCAAAAACAATTTATTGTTTTTGTTGAATTCATATTTTGAATGGAATCTAGGAGTGAAAAAGAATCCGTAGGCATTGTGGTAATCTTGACGCAAACCCAATACAAAGGATAATTTTTTAAGTTTATAAACCACTTCGGCAAAAACGCCCACTTGTTTTTCACTAAATTCTTGTGAAATATTTGTGCCAATTGTGTCTGTTAAGGTTTCATTTAAATGATTCAACATCGCTGAAACACCGGTTTTGATTGTTGTTTTAGAAGATAAATTGGTTTGGTAAAGTCCTGAATAACTCAATTTAGTTTCCTCACCCTTGTAGTTTCTTTGGATTTTAGAATTTAGAAGGGTATGATTCTGATGTTTTGAAACATTTAAGATATTTCCGATGCTCGATTCAGATTTCTCATTGAGTATAATTCCAAATTTACCAAAGATATCGAACTTGCTTTCGTGTTGGTTGAATCTGAATACATTGGGCAATTCCGATAAAATGTTATGATCTGTATGGCTAACTTCTCCAGATTGCTTTTGTTCATTCCAATAGGTGATTCCAAATTGACCTTCAGTTTTCTTGCCTTGATAATTCAATTGGTTTCCTGCGTAAATTCTGCTAGTGAGTGGCATGTCTGAAAACATATCTTGGTTCATATCGGTTGCGAAAAACTGTTTCCCTCCATGTAAATAAGTTGTATGCTTAAATTTAGAATTGATTTTTTTGCCGTGAATGATGTTGATTTCTGAACGGCCTTGATTGTTTTGATATGCATTTAAATCCCACTCGGGTGCATTATCAGTGCCTTTAAGTCCGTAATCTATTCCACCTGTAATTCCTTCGTAACCTAAGGTCACAGAACCTGTTCCTTTGGCCAAGCGAACATCGGAAACCATTGGACCAGGAATGTTATTCATGCCATTTAATGTGGCCAAACCGCCTAGTTGAGGAATGTTATCACGGGTCATCAAGGCATATTTGCCATTTAATCCCATCATTTCAATTTGGCGAATGCCAGAAACACCATCTGAATTTGAAATTTCGACGGTATTACTGAGTTCAAAGCTCTCAGAAATGGTACAGCAAGCTGCCTTTTTGAATTCGTTTTGACCTAAAATTTGCTTGAGGGACGCTCCATTCGCATCGAACATTACACCAGCCTGTTCCACACCTACATTTACGGTTTTAACCGTATCTATGCGAGAGCTATCGGATTGTGCTGAAATGAAGTTTGAAACTAGGAGAAACAAGCAAATTATGCTTATTCTTTTTCCTCGTCTGTACATTTGGCGCCGTCTCTATATTTACAACATTCTGGTAAATTGCTATACACAACATTGTCTGCTTTCACCAATTCTGTGTCATGTCCAACCATTGCCACCATATTGTGAAACTGTTCTTCTTTGAACATTCCTGTTTTATAGGTGATTGTAACTTGTTGTGTTTTAAAATTATAAAGTGATTTATAAATGCCTTTTCTGTCTAAAGCTTCTTCAATGCGTTCTTTGCAATCGCCGCATACTCCAAATACTTTAAATGTAATGGTTGTCTTTTTTGGGGGATTCACAAGAGCCATTCCTGTGATTAATATGATGCTGCACAATACAGCGATCGATTTGATTAGATGTTTCATTTTTCTGTTTTTAAATTTGAGTGAATTGTTAAAATTGGCCATAAATATGGCAAACGAGAGAAAAATGAAATTCTAAATTGTCCAAACGCAAATATCTTCCTGCCAAGGCAGGTTAGGGGGAATTATATTTTGAAATGGAATTTGTTTAAACTGATGAGGATTTAATACATTGATTCTATTGATTGATAGATCAATATTTCCCAAATGGGTGCAATGTGCAATTGGAATTTTTAATTGTTTATTAAAACCTTCATTAAACTTTGGAGTGAAATAATACCATTGAACATTCTCACAGCAACATGAGGGTTCAATGTCTATTTTGTTTTCAGACTCACAACATTTTGGCATGTTTCTTTTGTTCGTGCAGCAATCGTTTTCAATTGTCTGTTTCACAACAGGTTCAGAGGTGCAAACATGAAACACAATATGCATCATTCCGCTGCTAATGACAGTGAAAATAATTGTTAAGCATAGCAAGATGCGTTTCATATAAACAAATATAATAAAAAGATTTGATTTCAAACCTGAACAGCCGTAATATCGCAGTTCGATTCACAATGATTAAATCACTCTTTCGTCGAAAAACCAATTTTATCTCTGATGACCATCATCAGTTATCTAAGGTATTGTCTGTTAAAGATTTGACATTTTTTGGAATTGCCGCAATTATTGGTGGTGGAATCTTTAGTTCTGTGGGTAAAGCATGTGCTGAGGGTGGCCCTGGTGTGATTTTTCTATTTATCATTTGTGCTGTTGCATGTGGATTTGCCGCTTTATGTTATGCTGAATTTTCAAGTAGAATTCCAGTTTCAGGAAGTGCTTATACTTATGCTTATGCATCATTTGGAGAGTTATTTGCCTGGATAATTGGTTGGGCGTTGCTCATGGAATATTCAATTGGCAATATTTATATCGCATTTTCTTGGTCTGGATATTTCACCCACCTTTTAGATGCTATGAATTTACATTTGCCAAGGTGGAGTATAATCGATTATAAAACAGCAAGTTCTGTAGCCTTAGCCCATTCAGATTTGCTCATGAATAAATTACCGCAGCCTTCTGAATTTGGTTTGTTATGGAAGTCGATGAATGTTACGGTCGACGAATATTCGGCATTACAAGCTTGGCAATCAGCGCCGCAGATAGGGTCCCTCAAAATCATTTTTGATGCCCCTGCTTTGCTCATTAATATCTTAATTACAATGTTGGTTTACCGTGGAATTCAAGAATCGAGAAACATCAGTAACCTGATGGTTAT
>CAIRMY010000301.1 GCA_903879775.1 uncultured Bacteroidota bacterium | reverse complement strand
TGGATTGGAACGGTATTTGCTTATTTTCAATGTACATCATATTATCAGTGATGTTTGGTCTTTGACCATAATGGTACGCGAGTTAAGTCATTTATACGAGTCATTGAAATTAAAAACCTCACCAACTTTAAGTGCCTTAAGAATTCAACAGCGAGATATTACTTCTTGGCAAGAAAAGTATTTGAACAGTGAAAAAGGTAAGAATGATGCCACATATTGGCAGAACCATTTTCACAATGTTCCAGTTCCTCTTGATTTACCAACGGACAGATCACGCCCTGCAGTTCAGACCTTCAATGGGAAGACGATCAGAAAAGTGTTGCCTTTAGAAACCAGTGATCTTTTGAGAGAATTTGCAAATACAGAAAAGGTTACACTTTTTGTTGTCTTGAATACATTAACTAAAATATTGTTAATGCGCTATAGTGGTCAAAATGACATTGTTACTGGCAGTCCTGTTGCTGGAAGAAATCATTATGAAATGGAAAACCAAATCGGTTATTTTGTAAACATTATCGCCTTAAACGATACTTTTAATTCAGAAGATAATTTTAAAATCAGCCTAAAAAAATCTAATTCGACGATCTCGGAGGCTTTGATACATCAGCAATATCCATTTGATTCATTGGTAGAATCTTTAAATCTTATGCGGGACATGAGTAGATCGCCTTTATTTGATGTGATGGTGGTGGTTGATACATTTGACTCTTTTGATTTGAATCTTCATGGATTAGAAATTAAAAAATTTACAGAAGAAAATAATTGGAATTTTAGTCGTTACGATTTGGTTTTTCACTTCCAGACAGAAGCGGGACAAATAATTTTAGATATCAATTACAACAGTGATTTATTTGATTATGATAGGGCCATTAAATTATCAAACCATTTTGAAAATCTAACTAAATCTGCTCTGTTGTCACCATATTCCCCCATCGGAAAATTAAATTTATTGTCCAAAAGTGAGCTGGAAATTATTAAATTATTTTCAGTTGGTCCATCATCAGTTAAAAATAATTTTACCATTTCAGATTTATTAAAATTAGTTTGTGATAAAAATGAACAAAATCTTGCTGTTCAGCAGGGTCATTCATCAATAACATACAAAAATCTTCTCCAATACAGTGATTTTCTTGCATATAAATTGATGAAAGATTATGGTGTTGAATTGGGTGACAGGATCACTGTTATTGCACATCGCAATATTGAATCGGTCGTGTGCATGTTGGCAATCATGCGGGCAGGTGCTATTTATGTACCCATTGATCCTGCCAATCCCAAGGGAAGGATTGCCGGCCTAATTAAAAAGGCTCGCTCCAATTTGATCTTATTAGTTTCTTCATCAGATTTTGATTTGATTGAAAATTGCAATATTCCGCATTTTTTAATTAATGAAAATTCATACATTGGTGAGTATAGTAATGATATTAAATTTCCGAATATAACGATTAATGATGCTGCTTATTTAATATTTACCTCCGGATCTACTGGCGAACCAAAAGGAGTTATTGTTTCACATGGTGGATTTATAAATATGTCTTTATATCAAATTGATGTATTTAAAATTGATACGTCTGATAGAGTTTTGCAATTTGCTTCACCCTCTTTCGATGCATCTTTGGCCAATATGTTCATGGCCCTATTCGCAGGTGCTTCTATAATATTGCCATCTAAAAATTCCATTGAATCAAAAGATAATTTTCTTGAATTTCTACAACTTTCTCAATCTACTGTTGTCACATTACCAACAAGTTTTCTTCGCGCTTTGAATAAAGATTCACTGCACAGTGTCAGAGTATTGGTCACGGCTGGAGAAGCTGCTCCTGTCGAAGAACTTGCATATTACGCTGAATCGATGAATGTTTTCAATGCATATGGTCCCACTGAATTTTCTGTTTGTGCAAGTGTATATTCTGTAAAGTCTCAGGATGGAAGTTTACAAAGAATTCCAATTGGAAAGCCCATATCCAATTCCAAGATATTTATATTAGATTCAACTGGTAATTTTTGTCCTTTGGGTGTGCCAGGTGAAATCTTTCTGGCTGGAACTGGTCTGTCATTGGGTTATTTTGATGATATCGAATTAACCCAATCTAAATTTATTTTCTTAGATCAATTAAATGAATGTGTCTATAAAACGGGTGATATAGGTTGTTGGCTTGAAGATGGGTCTGTTGATATTTTCGGACGCAATGATGATCAAATTAAAATTTCAGGTCATCGTATTGAGATTGGCGAAATTGAACACGCACTACGTGATTTGCCAGGTATAGCGGACGCTACCGTTACATCCATACTGCGCTCAGACAAAACACTGTCGTTGGCAGCATATTATTGCTTAGTTCCGTCTATTGAAATTTGGCCTTCAGTGGCTGAATTCTTTGTTTATGATGACGTTGTTTACTCTAGCATGGCGAATGATCAACGACGCAATAGAATGTACCGAGAATCTTTTGAACGTCATTTAAAGGGAAAGGTCGTTGTAGATATTGGTACAGGACCTTTTGCAATACTTTCACGTATAGCCATTGATGCAGGCGCGAAACGTGTTTATGCAATTGATTTATTGGAGTCTACAGCCAATAAAGCGCGACAAACTGTTTCTGAATTAGGATTATCTGACAAAATTATTGTATTACAAGGTGATGCCCGCAGTATTCAACTTCCTGAATTGGTCGATTTTTGTATTTCTGAAATTGTGGGTGGAATTGGTGGCTCTGAAGGAGCTGCTGACATCATTAACCAATCACGAAAGCTGCTTAAATTCCCGCATCAAATTTTGCCACAACGCAGTGTCACACACATTGCTGCGGTCAGCTTAGAGTCTGGCAGTTGGGAGAAGGGGTTCAGCAATGTGGCCGCACACTATGTTGAGAAAATTTTCAGTGAAGTAGGAGCACCTTTTGATTTGAGGTTGTGTATCAAAAATTTTCCTAATTCTGCTTTGATTTCATCTCAAGGAATTTTAGAAGATTTGGATTTTACAAATAATGTTGCTTTAGAATCTGAACATACTGAATGTTTGATCATCAATAAAGCCTCTTCCCTAACCGGCTTTTTGGTTTGGTTGCAACTGCACATCGACTCAATTAGTAGTGTTGATATTTTAGAAAACCCGGATAGTTGGCTTCCAGTTTATATTCCAATTGATCCTAATAATATTAAACTTAATAT
>CAIRMY010000300.1 GCA_903879775.1 uncultured Bacteroidota bacterium | reverse complement strand
GCATCTGCGCAGTTATCTTTTTTTCTGTGGGATGGTTTTACTTCTTTCAATATTTTTCTGCCGTAAATCTCACAAATCAGGCACCTGAATCTCAGCTCCCTCCAGTGTCAATTATCATTGCCGCACGAAATTCAGTCCTCAAACTCGAAGATCATTTACCCCATTGGCTCAACCAAGATTACCCTCAATTTGAAGTGGTAATCATCGACGATCGTTCAGGTGATGAAACAGCATATTTTCTTGTTAAAACTGCTGAACGCGAACCCCTACTAAAATACGTTCTCCTCGATCCAGAAGTGATCAAAAACGGTGGCAAAAAACTTGCCCTAACCTTAGGATTCAAAAAAGCCAAATACAACCATTTTTTACTCACCGATGCCGATTGCGTTCCAAATTCTGACCAATGGCTTAGGAGCATGGCTGCAGGATTTACCTCGAAAAAAGATATTATTTTAGGTGTTTCACCCGTGAAAACAAAAAAATCTTTCATGGGAAGATTGGTGCAATATGAAAACATGCTCACTGCCTTGCAATTCTTAGGAATGGCAATCAAAGGGAAACCTTATATGGGTGTTGGACGAAATTTAGCATATACCAGAAGCATTTACGATTCAGTGGGTGGTTTTTCAAAACACCACCACTTGCCTGCTGGCGACGATGATTTGTTCGTGCAAGAAGCTTCAAATGCCACAAATACTACGATTTGCATCGATCCAAATAGTTACGTAAACACAAATGGACCAGCAAATTGGAAAGAATATTGGAAACAAAAAATGCGTCATTTATGGATTGGAAAACAATACCGTTCCGATGTGAAAAATCAACTCGCTTGGTTGCCAATATCTCAATTATTATTCTGGACAATAACCATTCTTTGGTTTGCATTTGGAAGCAGTTGGCTTTGGCCAATCATTCCAATTTTGTTAAAAATCATCCCGGAATGGGTCATTTTTGCAAAAAAAGGAAAACTCCTCAAAATGCCACTCGCAAACCCTTATTATCCATTATTTAATTTTTTCTACAGCTTTTGGTACTTGATTATTTCCATCAACGCCTTTTTTAAACGCAAAATTGTATGGTAATCACCTCTAGTTTAATTGAACGCTATTTTCCTGAACTCAACGAGACCCAGAAAACGCAATTTGCAGCACTTTATGATCTTTATGTTTACCATAACGAGAGAGTGAATGTGATCTCTAGAAAAGACATGGAAAATTTCTATATCCATCACGTTTTGCACTCTTTAGCCCTCGTTAAATTTTGTGATTTTACAGGAATTAAAAGCATTATCGACATAGGAACTGGTGGTGGATTTCCAGGAATTCCCCTTGCCATCATGTTTCCTGAAATTAAATTTCACCTCGTAGATTCAATCGGTAAAAAAATCAATGTTGTGAATGAAGTGGCTCAATCTATAGAACTTAAAAATGTTCTAGGAGAGCACCAAAGAACTGAAAGTTCTGAATATGGATATGACTTAGCCGTTGCAAGAGCTGTGGCTCCAGCCATTAAGCTATATGATTGGATGAAAGACAATTGGATGGATAAACCCAAGTTCTTTCTCCTTAAAGGCGGAGATCTTTCCGAAGAGTTGAATGAACTCCTTCAACTAAATCCAAGGTTAAAAATTAAATCAAATAATATTTCAAAAGTTTTCAAAGAAGACTTTTTCGAAACAAAAAAGGTGATTACCATTGAGTAATCACCTTTTTATTTTGAGGGACATTTCCTGTTAGAATCCCAATATTTCTTTTGCTTTTGCGATGGATTGATCCAATCCTGAAGCGTCTTTTCCTCCGGCTGTTGCAAAGAACTTTTGTCCTCCGCCACCACCTTGAATGAACTTACCGCATTCTCTCACCATGCTTGAAGCATCTAAGCCTTTTTCAGCCACTAAATTCTCTTCAATATAAATTGCCAATCCTGGCTTTTCATCTGCAACATATCCCAACACACAAACCAAATTCGTGAATTCTTGCTTGAGTTGGAAACACAATTGTTTTGCAGCATCTGCACTTGGTAAATTTAAATTCGCATTGATAAATTGGATATCTCCCATTTTTTGAACACTTAGAGCCAATTGAGATTTCACCACTTGAATCTTTTCGTTTTCAAACGCTTCCAATTTCTTTGCAAGCACATCGTTATCAGCGTAAAGTTTTTGAATTGCGGTTAAAATATCTTTCGGGTTATTTAATTTCTCAGAAATTTGATTTAACAATGTCAATTTCTCGCCAATATACAACAACGCCCTTTCATTTGTAATTGCCTCAATTCTTCTCACCCCAGCGCTCACACTTCCCTCAGAAATGAATTTAAAGAATCCAATTTGAGAAGTATTGGCAACATGGGTTCCACCGCAAAGTTCCATAGAATACTCACGATCGAACTCAATGACCCTCACGAAATCTCCATATTTCTCACCAAATAAGGCCGTAGCGCCCATATCGATGGCATTTTGAATCGGAATGTTTCTGTGCTCAATCAATGCAATGCCCTCTTGAATTTTGGCATTCACCATTTGCTCAACAGAAGCAATCTCCTCTTCTGTCATCTTGCCGAAATGTGAAAAGTCAAATCTTAACGTTTCATCATTCACCAAACTTCCTTTTTGAGCAACATGAGTCCCTAAAACCCTTTGCAAAGCACTATGCATCAAATGTGTAGCACTATGATTTGCCGATATTTTCAATCTGCGTTTTTCATCAACGGTTGCCTTAAACAACTGTGTTGCGTTTTTAACTTGTTGATTTGCAACCAAAATGTGCAATTTATTCTCCTTGGTGGTATCTACAATGTGAATGGTTTCGCCATCTTCACCAACCAAAATTCCCGTATCGCCAACTTGTCCACCACTTTCAGCGTAGAAAGGACAATCAGCCAACACAATATGCGTTAAGTTTTTACCTTTAACGGTCACAGAACGATGTCTCGAAATCAACGAGTTGCATTCTGTTTTATCATATCCAAGGAAGCTCTCCTCAAGAGATTCATGTGCAAAATTCCAATCACCAGTTTCTTTTTGAGCATCGGCTTTACTTCTCTGTTTTTGCTCATTTAAGGCCTTTTCAAATCCTTCAATATCAATCGAAACATTCTTCTCACGGGCAATGACCTCCGTTAAATCGATAGGAAACCCATAAGTATCATACAATTCAAACGCCATTTCACCTGAGATTCCTTTTGAGGGATTCTCGGCAAAATACGCATTGATTTTTTGCATTCCTGTGCTCAATGTTCTAAAGAACGACAGTTCCTCTTCTCTTACAACTCTTTGTATAAAAGCCAATTGGCTTTGCAACTCAGAGAAAGAATTCGCAAAATATGCAGCCAAATCTTCCAACAATTCAAACATGAATGGCTCAGTGAATCCTAAATAACTGTACCCATATCGTACAGCCCTTCTAAGAATTCTTCGAACCACATATCCAGCTCCATTGTTTGCCGGCAATTGACCATCGGCAATGCATAAACTCACCGCTCTAATATGATCGGCTATCACTCTGAATGCTATGTCTTGAGCTTCGTTGTCGCCATATTTTTTACCACAAAGACTAGCGGTTTTTTGTATGATAAATTGAAAAATATCTGTATCGTAATTCGACGATTTACCTTGAATTACCCTCACCAAACGTTCAAAACCCATTCCGGTATCAACGTGTTGAGCGGGCAATTTCACCAATGAACCATCGGCCATTCTATTGAATTCCATGAACACATTGTTCCAAATTTCAATGACCTCTGGATGGTCTTTATTTACCAATGTTGCACCATCTACTTTCGCACGATCTTCATCTGAACGCATATCGAAATGGATTTCTGTGCATGGACCACAAGGTCCAGTATCACCCATTTCCCAAAAATTATCTTTTTTATTGCCATTGATAATTCTAGATGCATCTATCCTAGCCGACCAGATATCGAATGCCTCTTGGTCGAAATGAATATTCGCCGCTTCATCGCCTTCAAAAACTGTGACGTACAAACGATCTTTGGGCAAACCATAGACTTCAGTTAACAATTCCCAAGCCCATGCAATTGCATCGGCCTTGAAATAATCTCCAAAGCTCCAGTTACCTATCATTTCAAACATGGTATGATGGTAATGGTCGTGCCCTACTTCATCTAAATCGTTGTGTTTTCCACTCACGCGCAAACATTTCTGACTGTTGGCAACGCGCTTGTTGGTGGCCACTGCATTTCCCAAAAAATAATCTTTAAATTGATTCATCCCCGCATTTGTAAACATTAAGGTAGGATCACCTTTCACTACAATTGGAGCTGATGGCACAATTCTGTGATTTTTGCTTTCAAAGAAGGCTAAAAATTTGGCTTTAATTTCTTGAGATGTTAATGACATAATAGAGGTGCAAAGATAAATAAAAAAGGTTTATGAAGGTTTATGAGGTTTATAAACAAAAAGGACGCCCAAGAGCGTCCAATTTTTATTTTTGTTATTGTTGTTTCGATTTTAAGCAGTAGCCATTTTTGGCGCTGCGGCTTTGATTTCGTCAGATGATCCGTCTGCAAACTTCTGAAAATTATCATTGAACAATTTCGCAAGTTTAGCACATTGTGCATCATATTCTTCACCACTAGCCCAAGTGTTGCGTGGGTGTAACAACTCAGAAGGCACATTCGGGCAAGAATCTGGCATTGCCATTCCAAACACTGGGTGATTTGTGAAGGTTCCATTCAATTGTCCCTCCAAAGCAGCCGTAATCATAGCTCTTGTATAAGACAATTTCATGCGACTACCCACACCGTAAGGACCACCTGTCCAACCAGTGTTAATTAACCAAACGTTAACATCCGGATTTGCAGATAATTTTTCACCCAACATTTTTGCATATTTCGCAGGATGTAAAGGCAAGAAAACTTGACCGAAACAAGCCGAGAAAGTCGCTTGAGGCTCAGTCACACCAGCTTCAGTACCAGCAACTTTAGCGGTGTAACCACTAATGAATTGATACATTGCTTGTCCTGGCGTTAATTTAGAAATTGGAGGCAACACACCAAAAGCATCCGCGGTTAAGAAGAAAATATTCTTAGGAGCATCACCAATTGAAGGCACTGCAATATTGTCGATATAGTCTATCGGATAAGCAACACGGGTATTTTCGGTTACTGAAATATTATCGTAATCAGGAGTATTTGTCCCTTCAAAGAAACGAACATTCTCAACCAAGGCACCATGTTTAATGGCAGTCCAAATTTGAGGCTCTTTTTCTTCTGTTAAGTTCACACATTTAGCGTAGCAACCACCTTCGAAGTTGAAAACGGTTGTGTCAGACCAACCATGTTCGTCGTCACCAATCAATTTACGATTAGGATCTGCGCTCAAAGTTGTTTTACCAGTTCCACTCAAACCGAAGAATACAGCAGTATCGCCTTTTTCACCAATGTTTGCAGAACAATGCATGCTTAATACACCTTTTTCTTGAGGAAGGATGTAGTTCAACACACCAAAAATTCCTTTTTTGATTTCACCAGTGTAACCACTTCCACCAATCAAAATGATTTTTCTTGAGAAGCTCACAATGGTAAAGTTGTGTTGACGGGTTCCATCTTCAGCAGGCACAGCCATGAAAGAAGGAGCCGCAAGAATCAACCATTCAGTAGGTTGAGTTGCAATTTCAGTTGCTGTAGGACGTAAAAACAAGTTCTTAGCGAACAAATTTTGATACGCACTCTCTGTCACCACTTGAATGTTCAAACGATATTTTGGATCAGCACAAGCATAAGCGTGGCGAACAAAAATTTCTTTATTTCCAAGGTGTTTCACCACTTTGTTCAATAAAGCATCGAATTTCTCAGCTTCAAATGGTTGGTTTACAGCACCCCACCAAGCAGTGTCGGCTGTAATTTCATCTTTTACCAAGAATTTATCTTTTGGACTTCTTCCAGTGAATTCACCAGTATCAGCCGCCAATGCACCTTTATCGGTAATAACACCTTCGTTTCTTTCGAGAGCTTTTTCAATTAGCTCATCGGTGGTTAAGTTTTCAAAAACTTGCTTTGCATGTGCTTTAATTTCAGCAATCAACGCTTCGTTACTCATACTTTATTTTTTCGTAAATTTGACGATGCAAAGTTACCGAAACGTTAATGGCATTGGTTATTTTTTCTCAATTTTAATATGCCCTTATTTACGCACACCAAACTTTCCTATATTTGAAGTTTTATGAGGCCCCTAAAATTGCTTAAAACAATACAATTCAAACACTTATTTAATTCATCACAATTTAAAAGTGTAAAATTGACACTAGTTATTTTGTGCATTATTTTTTCGGGGGGAAATGGGTTACATGCCCAAAATAACGGCTTCAAACCTACTTACGACAAAGTTTTTTACGGAGGGATGTTGGTGTTTAGTGCTACAGATTTGTATTTAACCCAAAAACTCAACGCGGTGCCACATCATTGGGAGATTAACCCCATCGACAAATTGGCTTTGAACCAATTAAATTTAAATTATGCCCACACTTCAGATATAACCGCAGGCGCTACAATAATGTTGAGTGCCGGAATGACATTGTTCATGCCTAAAAATGATCGTTGGGGATATTTCAACCAACTCACACAAAATTTATGGCTCACTGGAAATTCGGTACAATTGGTGAAAATACTGGTGCAAAGAAGTCGGCCGTATACAAACGCTGCTGGATATCAATTTAATGGCAACAAAGACGACAATTATTCCTTTTTCAGCGGTCATAGCGCGTTGACAGCATCAGCTGCAACCACTGCCATCATGTATGCTTTGAGAAACAATAGCAGCACTGCCATGAAATATACCGCCACTGGAGCAGGCGTTTTAGCCCTCACCACGGCCACTTTACGCATTTTAGCTGGCAAACACTACCCTTCCGATGTATTCACGGGAATTCTATTCGGCGCCGGAGTATCAATGCTCAATTGGCAATTGAGGGGATTATAAGATTATGGGATTATACGTTTCCATAAACCTTTATAAACCAAATATTTAGCGTTTAAAGTTTAGCGTTTAAAGTTGGTTTTGGGGTTTATTCGTTTACAGACTTGCTTCCATAAACCTTTATAAACCTCATAAACCTTTATAAACTTCCCTCTAAACATTTATAAACTTTCTTTTAATCCTTCTTCATAAACTCTTCATACTTCTTCACCTTCTCGCCCACAACATAAATGCAGTAAGGTTGGTTGGGATTGTTTTCGAAGTAGTTTTGGTGATAGTCTTCGGCATTCGAATATTTTTCAAGTGGAAGAATTTCAGTGGTGATGGTGCCCTCCCACAGTTTGGAATCTTTGACAGCTTGAACACTGGCCAATGCAATGCGTTTGTGCTCGTCGTTGGTGTAATAAATGCCACTTCTGTATTGGGTGCCGACATCGTTTCCCTGTTGGTTTAAGGTGGTTGGATTGTGCACCCTCCAGAAAACTTCAAGTATATTTTCAATGCTGGTTTGGGTGGTATCGAACATAACTTTCACCACTTCTACTGCACCTGTTAATCCGCTACAAACCTCGCGATAAGTAACATTTGCAATTTTTCCGTTGCTGTATCCCGCAATAACATTAACAACTCCCGGCATCCTGCGATAAACAGCATCGAGACACCAAAAGCATCCGCCTCCCAATACAATGGTATCCATATTTTTAGGGTCAATTTTATTGTTTAATGTTTGATTCATGGTTGTTGATTTTGGTGGTTGACTTTGACTGCAATTCGACAACAAAATTGCGAAAATTGCAAATAAAATTCTCATACTTTGTTGCATATATGCAAAGGTTAACATTTAATTGGAGATATTGTTTGTTGTTACCTATTTACAAACCAACCTTTATTGATTGTTTTGAGGATAATTCACCCCTCTAATCCTCCCGAAAAGTTGACGCCTTCGATTATTTACGCTTCTCTGTTTAATTTGAATAATCTATATAAACCATTATAAACTTCCATAAACCTTTATAAACCTTACAATTACCCCTTGGTTTTATACCCTTTGGAAATTAAAAAAGCCTTTACCTTCTCGGCAAAATCGCCTTGAATGATAATGTCGCCCTCTTTGCTTGTGCCGCCAACGCCACAATGATTTTTTAAGCTTTTTTCCAGTTGCTTCAAAACTTTTAGAGATAAGAAATGTTACCTTTGGGTTAGAATGCAACAAAGTATGAGAATATTATTTGCAATTTTCGCAATTTTATTGTCGAATTGCAGTCAAAGTCAACCACCAAAATCAACGACCATGAATCAAACATTAAATCAAAAAATCGACCCTAAAAATATGGATACCATTGTATTGGGAGG
>CAIRMY010000299.1 GCA_903879775.1 uncultured Bacteroidota bacterium | reverse complement strand
TTGCTCAACTTAATAATGGCATAAAAGCTATTAAAAACAGTTTGTCTCATGTTGCCGAACTTGCACTGGGAGGAACCGCTGTGGGAACAGGTTTGAATACACCTAAAGGCTACTCAGAATTGGTTGCAGACAAAATTGCTGCACTGAGTGGACATCCATTCGTTACGGCTCCAAATAAATTTGAAGCCTTGGCTGCGCATGATGCTTTGGTTGAAGCTCATGGAGCATTAAAAACTGTTGCTGTTTCATTGATGAAAATCGGAAATGATTTCAGAATGCTTGCTTCAGGACCACGCTGCGGAATAGGAGAGTACCTAATTCCTGAAAACGAACCCGGTTCTTCCATCATGCCTGGAAAAGTTAATCCAACCCAATCGGAAGCACTTACTATGGCTATGGCTCAGGTAATGGGCAATGACGTTGCAATAGGAATTGGTGCAATGAATGGTCATTTCCAGCTCAACGTGTTTAAGCCATTGATAATTTTCAATTTTATAATGTCGGCCCGTCTTATTGGAGATGCCTGTGTGAGTTTCAATGATAATTGTGCCATTGGGATGGAACCAAATTATGTTGATATCAAAAAGAATCTTGATAATTCTCTAATGCTTGTAACTGCGCTCAATACACATATCGGGTATGATAAAGCGGCTGAAATTGCTAAGAAAGCGCATAAAGAGAACAAAACACTGAAGGCTGCGGGGATTGAATTGGGCTATTTGTCATCTGAAGAATTCGATCTTTGGGTGCGTGCCGAAGATATGGTAGGAAGTTTAAGATAAATAGGTAATTCACCTATTTTTAAAACTTTTCTTATTGCGTAATTGAAATTGTTGAAACTTAATTTACTTTTGTAATTCAAACGAAAAATTTTCATAGAAAATTTTAGTTTGGGGTAAATCATGGGGATTTTTTGGCATCGGACTTGGGGAAGTCCGATGCTTTTTTTATACCCTAACCTTAGTTGCGCCAAAGCCATATTTTGAGATATACTCGTTTGAGAAAGTTTTGATTTTTCCTGCTCTTTTCAATTCCGAAAGATAAGTCTCTACTGTTTTGCGCAAAACACCTTCGCCAAGGCCATGAATTATAAACAGCTCTGGAACTCCAAGTTCTATTGCATGCAGCATATATTTTTCCAGTGCTAATTTTTGCTGTGCGTGAATTTCAGCAGAGCTCAGGCTCTTGTAATTTGGTAATAATACTTCGGCATGCAAGTCCAATTCATTATCGAAATTCGCCAATTGCTCAACCTTATTATAGGTTGTCAGCTGTTGATGATCTTTGGGTTTGGATTTAAGCTGCGCTTCAGTATATTTTTTTAAATTGTCAGTCCCTCCTGGCTTAATATTAGACATTCTCGAAGTGCTGAACATAAGATGAGCCCTACAATTGATTCCAATAAGAGGTACTTCCTGCTGCATTGAAATCCATTTTTTATATTTCAATCTTAACATTTCTTTCAGGTTAAGACCTGGACAATTTAGCTCAATAATCGGACTGTCATTGAGCATGGCATAATCGAATTCAGCAAGAGCAAAATAGCTGTACTGATCAATATGTTGCTTCAAATGTTGTACAGATTTTTCCTCGAGATTGAGCGAAAATTCAAAATTAAAAGAGAAGTTGCTGTCATTTATCAGATAAACAATGTAGGAGTTTTCGCCCTGATCGGCAAAAGCTAGCCAAACGCCACTATTTCTTGGTGCTGTCTCTTTAAAAACCGGTATATAATATTCTTTTGATTTGTCCTGAGGGATTGATTCAATGAACGATTTTGGCTCCAGTTTAACCTGATTGTTTTGCCTCAACTTTTCTGTTCGCTTTTTTTCGAGCTCTTCTTTGCTATAAAATAGATCCTCGGTGCTGAGCTTTTTCAATTTTTGTTCCCCAATTTCTTTTTCTACAGCTGACTTTTCCACAGCTTTGAAATCTTTTTCAGGGATAATGTCATCGCGAAAAGCAATTATTTCTTCATTATCCTGCAATAATAAAACTTTGTATGAGCCATCGAGGTAATCTGTGAGTATCCTTGCCCTCGCGCCGGTATATCTGAATCTGATAAGGTCGCCTGTTTGAAACATAATTTTCTAATTAAAAAATCTAATAGATTTGAAGCTAGCTGCAAGTTAGGATATTCTGCAAATTTTATCTAAATTTGGTTCGTAAAGAATATTTTTTGATAAGCTGTGAATATCATATAAGCGAGAAATGAAAATTGCCCATTACACCTCTGTCAGCTTGCGTAAACTGAAAAAATCAGATTTGGATGATTATTATCAACTGGTTGGCGATAGCCATGTAATGGAATTTATAAGTGGAACAGCCTACAATTATCAGGAAGCGGAAAACGAACTAAATAGAATTATCGATAACAATCGTCTGGACTTTAATATTTGGGCCGTAGAAAATGAGCAAAATGAGTTTGTTGGTATTGCTATGCTGCAGCAAGAACATGAAACAAGTGCCAATATTGGCTACAGAGTCCTAAAAAAATACTGGGGAATGGGTTATGGGCTGCAAATTGCCCAATGCCTTATCCAAAAAGCGATTAAAGCCAAATTGCTTGCTGTGTTTGCCGACGTTGATATGGAAAATATTGCTTCATTGCGCATTCTGAATAAACTGGATTTCGAAGAAGTTGAAATCAGGACAAATGATTTGGGCAGAGAAATTGGTGTCTTTTGCCTGGCATTATAAGGGTTTTGTGCATAGCCATTAAAAATTTCAATAGCTTTAAAATGCACAGATTTAAAAGCTATTGACTCCTCCATTCAA
>CAIRMY010000298.1 GCA_903879775.1 uncultured Bacteroidota bacterium | reverse complement strand
TGTGACGCTCAACCATATGCACAACTTCGCCATTTTTAAATAAAGCAACAGCAGGAGAAGACGGTGGAAAAGGCAACATAAATTCACGTGCTTTCGATACGGCATCTAAATCTTGACCAGCAAAAACTGTTAATAGTTTTGTTGGTTTTTTGTCGCCAATTAAACTTTTCAAAATACCAGGACGCGCACTTCCTGCAGCGCATCCACACACAGAATTAATGACAACCAAAGTGGTATCATCATTTCCATTCATTGCATTTTCTACTTCTTCTGCAGTTTTCAACTCTGTAAAACCTTTACTGGTTAACTCTGCACGCATTGGCGCGACTAACATTTCTGGATATGGCATAAATTTCGTTATTTAGAATATTTCAAAATTACAAAATTCCTTCGAGATAATAAAGTTTATACCCGATCTCCCCCAACAAAAACACGATCAACGTGGTTCTGACCAAAGAAGTAAGGAATTCCTTTCACGGCATCTACCGTTTTTGTAGTGAAAAAATCGGCCCGCATGCCAACCGCTAAGCTCCCAACTTCATTTTCCAACCGTAAAGCACGCGCTGCATTGCACGTAACCGCGTGAAAGGCCTCTACAGGCATCATTTTCATTTGCGTACATGCAAGTGCCCAAATTGTTTGAATTGAACAAATAGGACTTGAACCAGGGTTAAAGTCTGTTGCCAATGCAACCGGCAATCCATTTCCAATAAAATTGCGAATTGGAGCATACGGAATCCCTAAAAAGTAGGACGTTCCCGGCAAGGCAACAGGCATTGTCCCTCCATAATTTTGAGAGAATCCTTTTTGCAACGCCGCTATTTCATTTTCCTCGCAATGTTCAAGGTGATCTGCACTCCAGGCTTGGTGTTCCACGGCCGTTTGCACCCCACCCGTTAATCCCAATTCATTGGCATGAATCTTGGCTGGAATATCCCTTTTAGCCGCTTCCTCTAAAATCAACGACGTTTGTTCCACGCTAAAAAATCCTTTGTCGCAAAATACATCAATATGGTCTGCCAATTTCTCGGCAATCACAATGGGTAACATTTCATTTAGCACCAAATCGATATATCCTTGTTGGTTATTTTTAAATTCTGCCGGAAAGGCATGAGCACCTAAGAACGTAGATTTAATGGTACATTTAAAGTTTTCTTTCAGCCTTTTCACAACCCTTAAAATTTTAATTTCGGCCTCAACGGTGAGTCCATACCCACTTTTAATTTCAATGGTTGTAGTTCCATGAGCCAACATAAGAATTACCCTTTTGGAGGCTTGTTCATACAAATCATTTTCAGACATTGCTTGCAATTTTTTAGCAGAATTTAAAATTCCACCACCATTTTCAGCAATCTCTTCATAGGTTGCCCCTTGGATTCTCATTGCGAATTCTTCGTGCCTTGGGGCAGCAAAAACAATGTGCGTATGACTGTCTACAAACCCTGGCAGCACCTCCAATCCCTCCAAATCAATCCATTCATTTGAGTGGTTTATTAGGTCTTCAATTTCTTTTTCTGAGGGACATTGACCCATTTGAATGATTGTTCCATTTTCAACCAACATCCAAGCATTTTCAAGAGTGTTTAACTGTTGCATTTCATGTCCTTTTTTAAAAGTTCCACGCTCGTTTGCACCATAAAGCTTTGATATGTTGTAAAACAATTTTTTCATTCTTCACAAAAAAACAACATGTCTATCAATGAAACCTAATTTTTAAAAGATATTTTGTTATTTACAGTCACATTTCTGAAACTTTACAAAAATATTGACCATGAAACTCATAGACCAACTAAAATCTCCGATTGACAAGAAAGACACTACATTTATTGCCCCAAACGCTACGGCTATTGGCAACGTAGTTTTAGGTGAAGAAACGAGTGTATGGTTTGGTGCTGTTTTACGAGGCGATACCGATTTAATTTCTGTTGGCGATAGAACAAACATTCAAGACAATGCTGTGATACATGCCGATCCAGGCTCGCCCTGTATCATTGCAAACGATTGTGTAATTGGGCATTCTGCCATTGTTCACGGTGCTAAATTAAGCCACCATGTTTTGGTTGGAATGCATGCTACCGTTTTAAACCACGCAGAAATTGGTGAATATTCTATAATTGGCGCAAATGCCATGGTACCTCAAGGAATGAAAATTCCACCATATTCAATGGTTGTGGGGATTCCCGCAAAAATAGTCAAAACTTTAGGTCCTGAAATTGAGGCAAAAATCACTGAAAACGTTCAAGAATACGTTGAGCGTGCAAAGGTTTATATGCAATTTTATTCCGAAAAATAAGCACATCATTGCCTTATTTCGGCTTGATTTTCGTATAATTGTATGAAATCCGTATGCCACGTACCAAATATTTTTTCAATCCTAAAAGCTTAAGCTTTGAAAAAGTATCCGATCACCGCGGATATATGCGTTGGCGTATTATTGGTCTTTCGGCACTCATCATTGTGTCTGTCATTTCTTTATCCGTGCTATTTAGTCGCTTTATGAAAACACCCATTGAACTTTCCATTCAACGTGAAAATTCATTCATTCAAAAGCAATTAGCCCAAATGGAGCGACAAACAATTGAATTAGAAAATCAATTAAATGAATTGAGCAATAGAGACATTGAAATATACCGCGCCATGTATGGCGTAGCACCTCCAAAACCCATCAATTACAAAGGTTCAGACTATTCTGAACTTCTGAAAATGTCGCACGGTAAATTCGTAAAACGTTTGCGTGTAAAAATGGATCAAATGGATCAAATGGCCAAACAACAAGAAGTTTCATACAAAACCTTAGAAAAACTCATTAGCAAACGAGAGGAAATGGTAAACTCTATTCCCGCAATTATGCCCGTTGCAAACAAAGAACTTCGCCGAATGGCAAGTGGCTTTGGATACCGTATGGATCCATTCTATCACACATCTTCTTTTCACGCAGGAATGGACTTCACCGCCGATGTTGGAACCGAAGTGTATGCCACAGGCAATGGAGTTGTTACACAAGTTAAAAACGACGGTTGGGGCTATGGAAATCACATCATTGTAAACCATGGTTTTGGATATTCTTCGCTTTACGGTCATTTAAGCCGTTTTGCTGTAAAACTTGGAACTAAAGTGAATAGAGGACAACTCATAGGGTATGTTGGAAGTACCGGAAGATCAACAGGCCCTCATTTACATTATGAAGTTAGAAAAAACAATAACCCTCTAAATCCTGCTTTCTTTTATAGAAACGATTTATCGGATATCGAATACCAAAAAATGTTAGAAATGTCGCAACGTGAAGCGAATCGATTTGACTAAAAAATTATGAGCGAACTAGAAACAATTACAAAAAAGTACTTTAAAATTGGCGAAGCATCCGAAATTATTGGAGTGCCTGCATCAACCTTGAGATTCTGGGAAAAGAATTTCCCTCAAATTAAGCCTATGAAAAATAAAAAAGGCGACAGAATTTACTCAACAAAGGACATTGAAATTTTGAAGGAAATTCACTATCTTTCTCATAACAAGGGAGTAAGATTAGCAAACGTATCTAAAAAAGTGAGCCGGAACGCAGTGCAGACCGATGCTCGCGTGTTTTTGATTCAACAGCTAAGAGACTTCAAAGAAAAACTTTTAAAACTTAAAGAACAGCTGGAATGAGGTACTTGACATTGATAGGATTTGCAATTTGTCGTTTTTCTTTTGCACAAATCGCAACTTCTCCAATGTCACTCTCAAATGCACCAACAACCTTCTTGCCCCAGCAATTGAATACTCAGCCAATTCAATTAAACTCAAGCGAGGGCTCTATCATTTCGCTTTCAAATGAATGGATGGTGGCTGGAACCGATTTGAGAAATACTCAAATCTCATTTGCCAAGCAATTTAACAATTCTAAACTCTCTGCCAATTTCAATCATGATGGCAGCGTCGATCTTTCAAATAAGACTTTAGCCTTAAATTTCGCTAAAAAAATATCCTCCCAAATTCATCTTGGTGTTGGTTTTACCGGACATACAGCAAATACTTCAGTTGATCAAAATTTCCAATTGGGATATAATCTTTTTGGATCATATCAACTCAACAAAACAGCTACATTCTGCTTATGGCATCAACAACTAGGCTCAAAAACCTATCAATCTATTGCCTACAATTTTGTGTCAAACAATACCATTGTTACAGGGGCAATTGCGCTCACTGAACATTCTCCAGTTTTAGAAATTGGATCAAATTACAAAATGAACAACAAAATTATTTTGGGAGCCATGCTCAGCAATGGCCCTTACCCTTTTGGTTTAAATATCAATTACCTATCCAATCAATGGGCAATTACTTTAAAAACTGCTTATCATCAGAATCAATTAGGTTTCAGACCTACAATATATATTCATTATGCGTTTGACGAACAAAAAAGTGGTGGTAGCAGTGTTGGGATGGATGATGTTCATAAACCTTTACGCTCAAATTGACCTGGATCAATCTAACGAAATTCCTGTAGAAATAGATTTATTGCAGAATCTACCAAATAAATCTGTACCCACCACAACCATATTTATCAATTTAATTCAAGCCAATGAGCTTGCAGAGTTGAATTATTTATCGCCAATTCAATGTGAAAACATCATACAACATCGCTCAATATATGGTCCGTTTTTGCACGCTCAAGAACTCATTCAATGCAACCTAAGCATTGAGCAAATTGACAGCCTTTTTCCAAACTTAGATTTTAGCACGAGTATGATGGATGAATGGCGATCGATTCAATCTCATTTTTTAGGAGGGACATTTACTTTCAGCGGCAGATTAAAGCCTCCAACATCTGCGCTTCCAAGCAGTGCA
>CAIRMY010000297.1 GCA_903879775.1 uncultured Bacteroidota bacterium | reverse complement strand
TAACTTCTCGATTTCAAAAACCCGATCTAAAACATCATCCCTTTCACCAATACAAAATTAATCCATGCAAGCATACCAAGAGCATCGTTCAATGAAATTTGATCATCAAAGATTCGCAAAAACCGCAAAAAAATAAGTTTATGGGTTTATGGGTTTATAAGCTTATAGGCTCCTATTTATAAACTTCTCTATCAAAAATAAAAGTCTGAATACATATTCTCATTATCTTCAGTTTAGAGATTTATCCAGTTGACATCCCATAACCCTATAATCCAATAATCTTATAAACTGCGAAGCGAAGCGAAGCCCATAATCCATATTTTTTCGCTATTTCCAATCATTAGGAATTCGCAAAAGATACCCCGTTTTACTTAATACCTGTTCATCAAATTGCGCATCCAACAAACGCTTTCTTCCAATAATTTCGGAACCTTTCGCGACCAAAGCCAATGAATTATTATGACGTTTCGGGGGAAAAGCTATAAACACTCTCTTATTTTTAAATAAAGCATGTACTTCACGAATCGGAGGCGATAAATCACTATCACCTGAAATAAGTATAGCCATATCATACTCATCTTTGTATGCATCAACAATAATATTCATTGCTATATTCACATCTGTCATTTTCTCTTTTGCAGTTCGCCAAATATGGCCACATCGATTACACTCAGTTGATCCATCTTGATAATTACCATAAATAATCCTTATATCAATACTTTCCAAAGCATCTATATAAGTGGATTGTCTTTTCTGCTTATCCGGATTATTGCTAACTCTACTTGTAAAATATTTAATTCCCACAAGGCATTGGTGTGGCTTTAATAAATTGATGATTAATTTATGAATATTCAACCACCTGCAGTTATGAAAACCAGCTTCTCGCATTCCAAAATAAAGATTAAATCCGTCAATGTATGCTATAACCCTTTCACACTTATTTTCATTTTCTTGCATCATTTAGATATTTTACTTAAATTCGTATTCAAGAACCCCACCATGGATAGTATCCATGGTCCGACGCCTCCCTAAAAGAGGCGTTTCTCTTTTTATATTGCCGTATTTACATAAAAGTATTTCAAAATAATTTTATCATTTAAAAAACCTTTGAATACAAAATTACAAAGTCAATTACCCTAAGTAAATTTTCAATCAATAATTCACACAAAAAAGATTTGCAAAAACTGCAAAAAAATAAGTTTATGGGCTTATGGGCTTATAAGTTTATAGGCTTATAGGCTTATGAGTATATCGATAAACTTGAACCTTTATAAACCTCATAAACTTTTATAAACATTTGCTTTGGGCTTATGGGCTTATAGGTTTATAGGCTTACTCAGCTTGTTAAATTGCAGCGAATTAAACTTTAAACTAAAAATGATACCTAATATTAAGTTTACGGTTTATAACACTTGAATTCCTATAACCCCATAATCCAGATAGCTATATGGAATAATCCTATAATCCTATAATCTGCGGAGCGAAGCGAAGCTTATAATCTTATAAACTGCGGAGCGAAGCCTATAAGCCCATAATCCTATAAGCCACAAAGCACCGAAGTTCTTAGCGGTATTCCGCTAAGAACTTCAGTGCTTTGCGTAAATCCCCATTAGGCTCGTAACCCAAAACTTCCTTCGCATGCGTTACATCAGCCAGGCTAAACAGAATGTCGCCATTGCGGACAGCACCAAAGATTGGATCAACTGTACTGCCCGTAATTTCTTTGATCATGTTCCAAATGCTCAGCAAATCTGTGGTGGCACCACACGCAACGTTGAAAACATAGTGTTTGCTTCCCTCCAAATTGCCAGTTAACCCCAAAATGTTCATATTCACAACATTCACCACCGGCGTGAAATCCCTCGTGATGCTCCCATCTCCGTTAATTGTTGGAGGGACATTCGTTTTTGCCGCCTTCATGAACAACGGAATTACCGCCGCATAAGGACCATTCGGATCCTGCTTCGGGCCGAAAACATTGAAGTAGCGGAAGCCCGCTATCGTTAAATTATAGTTTTTTGAATACGCCTCAGCGTACAATTCATTCGTCATTTTTGTGGCTGCGTAGGGACTTAAAACCTTCCCAACCCGCGTTTCTACCTTCGGAGATTCGTTCAAATCGCCATACACCGACGAACTCGAAGCATAAACAAACCGCTTGATGCCCTTCGCACGAACCGCCTCCAACATGTTCAAAAATCCGTTCACATTCACATTGTGCGAATTGATCGGATCGGCAATGCTGCGCGGAACAGAACCCAAAGCCGCCTGGTGACTCACCGCATCGATGCCATTGCAGGCCTTCATACAATCATCAATGTTGCGAATATCGCCTTCCACCAACTCAAAACGCGGATTATCCAAAAATTCTTCGATGTTACTCAAATGCCCAGTTGCAAAGTTATCAAGCACCCTAACCAGATGAATATCATCTCTATCTAACAAAGCTTTAACAAGGTTTGACCCAATAAAACCAGCCCCACCTGTAACGAGAATTTTCATACCACAAAGATAGGGAATTCTTGCTTCGCAAGAATTCAGATTAGACAGATTAGACGGATTATAGCACTTCGTGCGTTGACATCCCTTCGGGAGTTGACGCTCATTCTGAGCTGTTGACGCTGCGCTGTTGACAGCACTTCGTGCGTTTACGGCCGAAAGGCCAGTTTACGCTGCGCTGTTTACGGCTTCGCCTGTTTAATTTGTGGTAAGTGCAATACTAACCCTTTCAACCCATCTAAACTAATCTTCCCGAAAGCTTTCGGAATAACCCGTCTAATCTAAATTTCACGCAGCAAAAATCAAACTGTTTTAAATTGTTTATTATACTCTCTAGGATAAAAAAATCCTCGGATGCAATTTGGATTTCGAATACAAATTTGAATATGATCTTTTTCACGGAAGCCAGCGTTTGGATAAAGTTCTTGACCCTCCCAAAAAACTCCCCTAACACTATCAAAGCTCTCAAGAGCTTGCTGTATCCTAATTTTATGAATACCTTCTATCACCGCACAGTCTAATTGCCTTAATAAGAATTCATTAGAATCTTTTGCAACCTTGTTCAATGGAAGTGCTTCATTTTGTTTGTCAAATAGAGATTTTACCAAAACATATCCGTACTTCAAATATTGCAAATTCTCAAAATCAAGCAAATCAAAACAATTACCCAACTGAATAAATGAACCAATTACACAAGGCGTATTAATCTTGTTTTTTGATTTCATCTCCTTAGCAAATTCTAATGCTCTCGAAGGACTATTTTCCCAAAAATAAATACCATTACCCAACCAATCGTAGTTGTTTAAACTTTGATTTAAAGGTTCTTTTAAATTGATTATTTTCTCCGCAACCGATTTGTCACAACCATGAAATCCAAATACTATTCCTGCTCCTTGAGAGTACATAATGCTCTATAATTCTTTGTTAGGTTTCCTTTTTTAGTCATTACACCAATGTCAACCAAGAATTTTTTTGAAGCAGCTTTACTTTTAGTTAATTCCAACGTATAAGATTTAAGAATTGTGATGAATGGATCTTCTTCTTTTTCCTTCAAATTATCATCAACCTTTTTCATACATTCAAATTTAATTAATTCTTGGTTAAAATACAATTGCTTCGAATACAAATACTTCATTTTTTTGAAGTTAATAGGCATCGAGCAAAACGTATTCTCAAAATTACACAATCAATTGAACAAGAGTTAATTCCAAATTCAAAATATTGGCTAAAATATTTGCATTTTTCGCAAGTTGACAGCACTTCGTGCGTTGGTTTAGAGGCCTTCGGCGTTTAGGGTTTAGAAGACCTCCCGATAGCTATCGGGAAGTCGTTTAGCAATGAGAACGCTATGAAATTGAGCACTTAACCGCGTAGCGGTCTAAACGCATAGCAATGCTTCTAAACTCCGAAGGAATATAAACCTCTAAACCAAATTAAACAGCCGAAGGCGTAAACAGCGTAGCGTAAACTGGCAAAGCCGTAAACGCACGAAGTGCTGTCAACAGCGTAGCGTCAACAGGCGAAGCAGAGTCAACTCCCGAAGGGATGTCAACTCGCATAGCGATTGCACGTAGTGCCCATCCGTTCACTCGAAAAAACACCCCATTTAGAAAGAAAAATGTGTAAAATATAAATACAGAAGTAATTCTGTAAGATATACAATAATAATGCAATACTTTTGTTGCGTAAATATTTTTATTTCTTACATAATTTCTGATTATATTGCTTCATTGATATAACCATATAAAATGTTCTAAACTAAGTATTTATATTGCAAAAACAATAAACACTAAACTTTAAACACTAAACACTAAACATTTGCAATGTGCGGAATCGCTGGAATCTTGAATCACAACAATCTTTTGGTTGACAAAAATCAACTCAAAAAGATTAGCGATTTCATGCAACACCGTGGGCCCGATGCACAAGGGTTCTTTACACACCAAAATGTTGGTCTCGCTCACAACAGATTGAGCCTGCTCGACCTCTCCACAAATGCAAATCAACCCTTCAAAAACGACACACATGCTCTCGTTTTTAACGGTGAAATATACAATTGGAAAGACCTTCGTTCTGAACTCGAATACGCCGGAGCCAAATTCTATACAAACTCCGATACCGAAGTCCTATTTATTGCACTAACCGTTTGGGGACTCGATTACACCCTCTCCCAACTAAAAGGCATGTTCGCCTTCGCTTGGTACGAATTACAGGAAAATAAAATTTCACTCGTTCGCGATAGAGTAGGTATCAAACCCCTCTTCTACGCCAACATTCAAAACCAGTTCCTATTTGCCTCTGAAATCAAAGCGCTTTGCTCCGATCTTGGTATGTTCGATTTAAACATGCACTATCTCGCACAAGCCTATTACGGCGTCTATGAAACGCAACGACATATTTCGCCCTTCAAACAAATACAGCAATTAGAGCCAGGGCACTACCTTCAAATCAATACCCAAACCCTAGAAATTACAGATAAACAATGGTTTGGATTGGCAGATTGGGCCAATGAAACAGATTACCGTAGAAGAGAAAACCTCAGCCAAAATGAAATTCGCGATGAATTTGCACACCTTTTCAAAAAATCAGTGGATTCAATGGCCGTTTCAGATGCTCCTATGGGCGCTTTTGTTTCTGGGGGACTTGACTCGTCAATTGTAGCCGCAACAGCAAATCAATCAGACAATTTGCAATTGTTTACCGCAAATGTTGTAGGGAAATACTCTGAATTCCAAGCGGCACAAAAACTTGCCAATCATTTAAATACACCACTAAACGAATATCAATATTTACCTGAATATTTCATCAGGGATATTGTTGATACCACCTATCAATACGACACCCCAATTACACTCTTCACCAACTCCGTGGCATTTTCAGGGGTTGCAAAACTTGCCAGAGAAAAAAATGTAAAAGCCGTGTTAACCGGAGAAGGTGCCGATGAAGTCTTTTTAGGATATCCGCAGCTACTTACGAGAAAGCTCGACAATCTCATCCAATCACCTTACAACCTCATCAACGGCATTTATAAAAAAATACCTGGGCTGTCCAACTATTTAAGAATCAACGCTGTTGACATGCAGAAGGAAGTCATTCAGCAACATTTAAACGGTTACAGAGAAAAAACAGCCGATACAGACGCCCTCAATGCATTCCATTTCTTAAACAATCAAAAAGAAGATTTAAGATGTCAAAAAATCACCGTGAACATGATCCACAGACATCTACATTCATTGTTGTGGAGAAACGATCGCATGGGTATGATGCACTCAATTGAATCGCGCTTTCCTTTCCTCGATGAAGAAGTTCTTAAATTCGGCTTAAATTTACCTGCTAAATTCAAAATAGGACGCACAAATTCCATTTACAACTGGAAACATCCCTTCATGATGGACAAAGCTGTAGCCAGAAACTACGCTTCAACCATTTTGCCAAAAGAATTGGCCCTAAAAAAGAAATTTGGATTTGGCGTTCACGGACACGCAAAAGCAGAGTTAAAAGTCGATATCAACTTCTTCCGCAATGGATTCTGGCAACAAGCCTGCAACATGAGCAACAATGCGTTAGAACTCATGTACAAAGAATGTTCTCCAAAACTCATTGCCAAACTCAGCTCTGTAGAAATTTGGGGCTCGCTCTTTGTGAACAAAGAAAATACCGAATTGGTTAAAAACAGGGTTGAAAACAACTTCAAAATGAAGATTTAATCTAACTTCAACCTTACCCTCACCACCAAATAAACCAATGCCAAAACACCAAAGGCCAACAACCCCATGGTGAAGCCGTATTGAATCACAACCACATTCAAGGCCAATTGCGTCAAGGCATAAATTGTTGACACGCCAACGTGGCTCACGCCCTTTTCATTGGCTAAATACTGATATAAATGTGTTCTATGAGGCTTGAAAATGTTTTCACTGCGCTTCAATCTGTATAAAATTGTCACTACACTGTCAATTCCATAAACTCCCAACAATAAAATCCACTTTACATTCTGAGTGTCTACCATCAATTTGCAAATGCAAAATGCGATGATATAGGACAAACTCACCGACCCAACATCCCCACTAAAACATACCGCACGCTTGCGAATGTTGTAAAAGGCAAAAATCAACAAGGCCACCATCACATACTCCAAATTCATTTCTGGCATTAGAAAATACAAAGTACCCACCGCAACCATTGAATACAATGTTGTGATGCCATTGATGCCATCCATGAAATTATATGCATTGATGCTACCAATCACCAAAACAAACCCAATCACAATTGTAAGAATGTGTAATTCCAACAACCCAGTTTGCCAAAACATTAGCACAACCGCCGTTATATGAAACAAAACACGAATCATAGGCGACAAGGTTTTCACATCATCCCAAAAGCTAATACCTCCAATGAGCAAGAGTCCAAACAAAAACCAAAGACTCACAGAACCCCGATCCAATGCAAACAAGACCAGATTCATCACAATGAATAAAATTGGAAAAATAATGCCACCACCCCTCAGCGTTGGTTCTAAATGAGAACTTCGCTTATTGGGTTTGTCTACAATTTCAAATCTCTTTGCAATTCTAAAATAGAGTTGAATGAAGATTATTCCTAATAGAAATGCAACAAAAATGTACGGCAACATAAAGATTCAAATATCAAACCGAAATCAATAAACACCAAACCCACCCACAAAATAATTGGGTCACTAGCCAATTATTTGCGCCAGTTCAACTCCCGAACAGCCTTATCGTCGTTAAATGTCAAGCTCTGCTCAAGTTTCTGCAGTCGGTAGCTGTTCAAAGGAAATCCAGGAATGAAATCACCAATCCTCGCCAAAAGTTGTCCCATCCAAACTGGAATCACTTTAACCCTTTTCCCATATTTCCCGGCCAACAACTGATCCATTTCTG
>CAIRMY010000296.1 GCA_903879775.1 uncultured Bacteroidota bacterium | reverse complement strand
TAACTCTATATTTCGACAAATCAACAGTATCAGCTGTTGGATTGTAAATTTCTAATGCTTTATTATTTCGCGAACCTTCAACATATTCAGAAATAAATAATTCAGTACAAACAGGTACGTTTTGAGCCTCCGCTGCGATGATGGTTGCAAATGCTAATAAACCAAAGAAAAATCTTTTTGCCATAATTCTTGCAAAAATCCTAAATTTAAACCTGATTAACACCTAAAATTTGCAAAAATTTCAATTTTTTAACAACAAATTCATATGAATATTTGTTTTTTCATCGAAATTTGTAGGAATAACAAGGGAATCATGCAAATAAACAGAAAAATATTTTTTTTAATTTTAGTCTTTATTTCATCATTTTTTGCGTGTAAACCACCAATTAAAATCATTATTGCTCAAAACATTGCCGTCAAAAACAACAATATTTCCATTGATTCTAATAGTTTTTATTTTTTAAAACCGTTTTCAGATTCTCTAAATTCAGTTTTAAATGTAAAACTTGCTTTTACCGATTCTAACCTCAACACAGTTCGCCCCGGTAAAATTAAACAAAGGATACAAATTGAAAAAAATGCAAATCTGGGGAGAGTTTTAAGTGATTATTTACTTCATGAAGGGAGTCGGTACACCTTAAACACCATGGGATTTCCTTGCCATTTTGCACTTATCAATCATGGCGGCATTCGTTCAAGCATTCCAAAAGGTGAAATTACCAATAAATCAATTTATGAGATCATGCCTTTTGAAAATGAAATGGTCATTCTCGAACTCAGCGGTCGTCAAATGGACTCCTTATTATCATATTTATCAACCAAGAATATTGCCGCAGTTTCTGGATTGGAACTACAAATTATTGGAAATACATATACCAAAGCTATAATTGCTGGTTTGCCTTTTGATTCAAGAAGAAGCTATTGGATTGTAGCCAATGACTTCATTCAAAAAGGAGGTGATTTTTTTACCATGTTAAAATATCCCAAACAAATCATTCGAACTGGAATAAAATTAAGGACAATTTTTTACGATGGATTCAAGTCAGAATTTATTGAAAACCAAAAAATAAACCCTCGTTTAACACCTAGAATTCTATATAATGACTAACCGCAGGCGTTTTATTAAAAGAAGCTTACTTTTTCTAGGAGGAACATTGACTCTTCCATACATTGACTTATTTGCAAAGCCATTGTCCCTCGAAAATAAAAAAACGAGAAGAATCTGTGTACTCCATACGAATGATTTCCACAGTCATTTCGAAGCTTTTCCAAGTACACATCCAACCTGGCCTAATCAAGGTGGAATTTTACAACTTGGTGGGCTCATTCAGCAAATCCGTTCTGAGGAAGAAAATGTGCTGCTCTTCGATTGCGGCGATGTTTTCCAAGGAACGCCCTATTTTAACTTTTTTGAGGGAAAACCCGAACTCCAATGGATGGAAAAAATGGGATATCACGCGGGAACATTAGGAAATCACGATTTCGATTTAGGAATTGATCACCTAGCTAAATTAAAGTCAACCAATGCAATTCCGCTTGTGAATTGCAATTATGATTTTGAAAAGACATCCTTAAAAAACATCGTTAAAAAGCACTTAATCATTGAGAAAGGCGGATTAAAAATTGGAATTACTGGCGCGAGTATTCATTTACATGGTTTACTCACCGAAGATATGTACAAGGGAATTATTTATAACGACCCCATAAATCCAGTTCAAAATGAAGTCAATTATTTAAGAAATAAAGAAAAATGTGACTTGGTTTTTGTACTTTCTCATTTGGGATATGAATATCAAGATGATAAAATAGACGACTTAAAACTTGCAAAGAAAACATATGGAATTGATGCAATTCTAGGTGGACACACGCATACTTTCCTTGAAAAACCGACCGAAGTACAAAATTCAAAAGGCAAAACCGTAATTGTAAACCAAGCTGGATGGGCCGGCCTACAATTAGGCAAACTAGTTTTCGAAATATAACTCTGTATTTCACCTTTATAGCGTAATTTTGTAGCTTGAATAATCCAATTTTAGACGAAGAAGAAATTCCAAACGAAGAATCTTGGTTTGAACATTATGCATTTAATGTTGACAAAGGCCAAGAACCTATGCGCATCGACAAATGGCTCATGCATAGAATTGCAAATGCAAGCCGATCGAAAATACAAGCTGGTATTGAAGCTGGTAGCGTTTTGGTAAACGACAAGGTTATAAAGAGTAATTATAAAGTTAGAGGATTAGACAATATTCGTGTGGTGATGTCAGAGCCACCTCGTGATACAGAGGTTTATCCTGAAAACATTCCTCTAAATGTTTGTTATGAAGATAGTGATATTCTCATTATCAATAAAGAAGCCGGAATGGTGGTGCACCCCGGCTGCAACAACTATTCGGGAACACTTGTGAATGCATTGGTTTACCATTTCGGAAATTTACCCCAACAAAACGAAAACCATAGGCCTGGACTTGTTCATAGAATAGACAAAGACACAACAGGTTTACTTGTAGTTGGCAAGAATGAGTTTGCTCTTAGTTTTTTAGGAAAGCAATTTTTTGATCATAGTATTGATCGTAAATATTACGCCTTGGTTTGGGGCGAACCCAAAGAAGAAAAAGGCACCATAAGAGGGTATTTGAACAGAGATCCCGCCGACCGCCGCAAATCGAAACATTACACCGACCCAGAGATGGGTAAAGAAGCCATTACGCATTATAAAATCATTGAGAAATTTTATTTTTTAACTTTGGTAGAATGTGTGTTGGAAACCGGCAGAACCCATCAAATAAGAGCTCATTTTTCGGCGATGGGACATCCATTACTTTCCGATGAAATGTATGGAGGTTGCGAAATTAGAAAAGGCACATCGCTGCCAAAATTCAAAAATTTCATTCAAAACTGTTTTACAATCATGCCTCGTCAGGCGCTGCATGCCAAAGAATTGGGATTCATTCATCCAACCACAAGAGAATATGTGTTCTTCAATAGTGAAATACCTCAGGATTTCCAGACGGTTCTCGACAAACTAAGAGTGTATGTAAAAGCCAATCTTGGCGAGTTACAAAGAGATTAAACAAAAACCCCTTAAAGAAATCTTTAAGGGGTTTTTTATACATGAACGAATAGATATTATTCGTAGCTCAATTCAATTTCGTTACTTCTTGGAACAGATTGACATGTCAATACATAACCTTGTTCGATTTCTTTATCGCTCAAACCTTCTCTTTCCAACATGTGCAAATGTCCTTTAGAAACTTTAGCTCTACAAGTAGTACAAACACCAACTGTACAGCTATAAGGTGGATCAATTCCTTGTTTCATTGCAGCATTCAATACTGTTGTATTTGAATCGCATTGAATCGTATGTGTTTTGCCATAGACTTTCATGGTAATGTTTGCCGTTCCTGAGAAAGCTTCATCTGCAGGAGATTCCTCAACTTTAGGAGCGGTGCTCGTAGGCGCTGAAAACCACTCTATCGAAATTTGATCATTTGGAACACCAATTTGAGCCAACCCGCTTTTCACAACTTCCATCATTGGGCCAGGACCACAAGTGAAATAATGATATTGATCGTATGAACCACCAATTTTTTGCTTCACTATGTTTTCAATTTTGTCTGTGGTTAACATTCCTTTCAATCCAAACCATGTAAATGGAGCAGAATCATAAGAATGGATTACTTTAAATCTTGAACCATAAGTTTTTTCCATATCAGCCAAGACTTGTTTGAAAATAACAGAATCAGGATTTCTATTGGCATAAACCAATGTAACATTGCTATTTTGTTCAGTATTTAAGACCTGCTTAGAAATTCCCATTAATGGTGTAATTCCACTTCCGCCACCAAACAATACAAAATTATTTGCTTTTGAGGGATCTGAGTTCACCACAAATTTGCCCATTGGAGGCATCACTTGAAGCGTATCGCCTTCTTTCACTGAAGTATTGAAAAAGGTACTCATTTTACCATTTTCTACAAGTTTAACAGTTACAGCTGGGTCTGAATCTATCTCAGGAAATGTACACAAAGAATAGGATCTTCTTACTTTTTCTCCGCCGATTTCTATTTCAAATGTTAAATATTGACCTGCTTTATATGCAAATGTATCCTTTAAATTTTCTGGGATACCAAAATAAAAAGTAGTTGCATCTGCAGTTTCTTTAACTGCTTTTTTTACAACCAATGGAAAAAAACCTTCACTCATTATTGTTGCAAAATTACATCCATTTTTCGAGGTTTTGTTAATATATCGATAGAAACATCAATTGGGTTGAGCGTTTCTCTCGAATTCGTTCAACAAGTCAATGTTTTTCCAATAAAAAAGACATGTGCATTAAACAAAAAAATTAATCGAAGAATCATAACGAATTTGCAACTTCTAATGATGAACGATTTTTTTACCCCTGTTCCTGAAACCTACTGGGCTCCTTACAAAGGGAATACCCAATTTGTTGGAGGGAAGTTAAAAGTGAACGCAAGTTCATTCCCAAAGCTTAAGAAAACACAAATTGCAATCATTGGGCTAAGCGAATCAGCAAATTTATTTAGAAAGTATTTTTATCAACTTACCTGGAGATTTGGGAATATAGAAATTGCAGACCTCGGAAATTTAGTTGAAACTGCCGATGAAAAGCAACGTCAATTTGCAATGAGCGAATCTATTGGAGAACTGCTCAACGCAAATATTATTGTGCTCATCATTGGTGGAAATATTCACAGTACATTTGGACATTACAAAGCTTATCGCCAACACAAAGAAGCTGTTGAAATTGTGAATGTGACTCCCTCAATTGATTTTGAAGAAGGCACACCTTTGCGCCAAATTTTAGTGGATAAACCTTCTAATTTGTTCAATATAGATTTTGTTGCCACACAATCATATAACATTACAGAAAATACTTCTACGATGTTGGAAAAAATGTATTTCGAAAATCACCGTTTGGGTGAGGTTCGCTCTTACATTGAAGAAACTGAACCTATTCTTAGAAGTTCTCATTTATTGATGTTCGATTTAAATGCATTGCGACTCTCTGATGCACCAGGAACTTCGAACAAATCACCCAATGGATTATATGCCGAAGAAGCAGCTAGAATTGCAAGATATGCAGGTGTTTCAAATAAATTAAGCTCTGCTTTTTTTTATGGATTAGACGAAACCAATTTAGACCCTAACTCACATCAATTACTGGCTCAGATGATTTGGTATTTTATTGAAGGTGTTAAATCTAGATTTTATGACCATCCAGAACCCAACCATCCAGATTTTCTAATCTTTAGAAATAAACTTAATGCAACTGGTCACGAAATAACGTTTTATAAAAGCAGAAAGAGCAACCGTTGGTGGATGGAAATTCCTCACCCATACGAAAGCAAAACATTCTTTATTGGTTGTTCATATAGAGATTATGAAATGGTTTGCAATGATGAAATGCCCGACCGATGGTGGCGCGCTTACCAACGATTAATGTAATTTGCAAAGTTTACTTCCTGTAAACTTCACCAGTTACAAAATTATAAGATCCAAAAAATCCAATTGCATCTTTCGACCAATTCGAAATCATCATCAAGGGCTCATTAAAAATGTTATCTGAGTAATTTGCATTCCCTTGAGAAATATAAAAATTTCGATACGCCAAATCCACTGAATATAATGTTCCTCCAATTGAATTTACTTCAAACGGACCATCGATTCCAAACCCACTATTAAATTCTCGATTTGAATACACACGGATTGAATTTTCCGCAGTTCCTTGATAAAAATCTTCTTTGCCTCTTCCCATCATTTCAACAGGAATAATTTGTTTGCTTTTATTGATCATTTCTGCTTCAAACTGAGGATTAATGAAGAAATCTTTACTCAGCGCTCCTGTATAGTAAAATTCAACTGTAAAAGGATTTTTTTCGTATGTTCCACCTGGTCCACCGCCACCCCGACCATTAGAATCAAGAATAGGAGCACCTACTTTCAAATAGGTGAATTTAACTTGACTCAAATCTAATTTGGGTGGAACAATGCTTTGGGCTTTGTGAACTTTTCCATCTGACGTTTCTACAACCAATTCATATTGATGATTTTCTTTTATTTTAATCTGATTTTGAGTGGTTTTATAAACCCCTGATGAATTAGATAAAAAAAGAACCGCTGAATCAGATTCTGTCAAATCAAACAATTTAACATTCGCATCCAAAATATAGTCATCTGTATCTGGCAAGACACCAAAATATGGACTTGTATAACATAATTCGGCATAGATATTTTGATCTTCTGGACATAGAAAACAATTGATAGATGGTTTTTTAACAAACTTTGGAGGTTCCACATCTGTGTCAGTTTCACAACCAGTAACCACTACCAGAACATAGATCAAACTCAATATTTTTAATATATTTCTCATCTTATTTAAATTTAAATGACCAACTAATTGATGGGATAATAGGGAAAAGGGTTATTTTTTTCAAGGTGCGGACATTCTTACCATCCACATAATCCAATGAACCATAATAGAAAAAAGGATTTGCTCTTGAGTAAGCATTGTATACACTCAATTCCCAAGTTTGAGTTCCTCGTTCCTTTTCTTTCATGAATTTAAAACTTAAATCTAACCTGTGGTATGCTTCCATTCTAAAATCATTGCGGCTTCCATAATCTAAATTGTTATTAATTCCTCCAAAATTGGGATCCCATAAATAAGGAATCTTCTGCAGTTGGTGCGCCGAAGCGTTTACAGTACCCTGAGGCATTGTAATTGCGTTTCCTGTTCCATAAACCCAAGTCGCCGCTAGGCTAAAATTTTTATCTATTTTATAAATTGCCACCACCGAGGCATCATGACGTCGGTCATATTTTGCGTAAAATGGGTTCCCACCATTTAATTCATCAAATTGTAAAATTGTCCAACTTAATGTATAACCAATCCAGCCACTTAATTTTCCAATTTGTTTTTGGAGAAACAACTCACAGCCTTGAGACTTTCCATTACCAGAAGTAACTTGAGACTCCCAACTTTTGGAGTCAGAAGGAACATTTGGATCCAAATTGTCTTGTAATAAAAATGAAGCTCCGTCTTTGTACTGCACAATATTGGTCATTTTCTTGTTGTAATATTCAAAACTCAAGCTATAACCGCCTTTGAAATCTTTAGCCACACCAAATGCAATTTGTTCACTATTCATAGGCTTTAACTTTTCAGTTGCAGGAATCCATAAATCGGTTGGTAAGCCTATTCCCGAATTACTCAATAAGTGAATGTACTGATTCATCATAGCATACGAACCTTTGATTGAAAAAGATTTCGACCAATTATATGAAGCTGAAAATCGTGGTTCAGGATTTAAAACTGTCATTTTATCAACTGAATACTGACTCAAGCGCAAACCAGGTAAAAACTTCCAATCGGTGAATTTAATTTGATCTTCAATGTATACACCAATTTCATTGGTTCTGATGATGTCTACTGTTTTGTTGAGTAATTCTTCATTGCCTGCTGCAACCACAACTGCACTGGGATTAAATTGGTGATTGATTGCCGAAAAACCATATCGAACCAAATGATTCGGATTTGGTCGCCAATCAAAATCATATTTCAGACCGTAATCATTGATATCACTCACATAGCCAAGGCTGAACTTATCTGAACCGTTCGTTTCAACTGCATCAATCGATAAATCGTAATGGCTATAAATTACCGATAAATTTGAAAACAACTGATTGTTAAATTGGTGATTCCATCTACCGGTTAACGTTCTATTTCCCCAACCAAAACCAAAATCACTTGTCGAAGTTCCTGTTTTATTAGAAGCATAAAAATTATCTCTTCCAAAATATCCACTAAGGTAAAATTTATCTCTTTCAGACAATATATAATTGAATTTCGCATTCATATCATAGAAATAATACCCCCCATTTCCTCCTGTTTGAGCGTAAATAATTGGTTGTACTAATAAATCAATATATGTTCTGCGACCTGAAATCATAAATGAACTTTTGCCCTTTTTAATTGGGCCTTCGAATGTAAATCGTGAGCTAATAAGTCCAACACCAACTTCACCTGTATATTTTTGATTATTCCCTTCTTTCATATTGAGATCGATCACACTTGATAAACGACCGCCATATCTTGCAGGAAATCCTCCTTTTGTTAACTCAACCGACCTTAAAGCATCGCCATTAAAGACCGAGAAAAAACCAAACAAATGCGATGCATTGTAAACGGTGGCTTCATCGAGAATCAATAAATTTTGATCTGGTCCACCGCCTCTTACATAAATACCACTTTGACCTTCTCCACCCTTCTGAACTCCGGGCAATAATTGAATTACCTTAAGTACATCTTTTTCACCAAAAAGTGCAGGAATATCCTTGATTTGATTCACAGGAATATCAATTTTACTCATTTCTACTTTATCGGCGAAAGTAGATTTCTTAGAAACAATATTGACTCCATCGATTTTTTCGATTTCATCATTGCTTGGCATCATTGTTAAACCGAAAGAAACAAATGTATCACGCTCTGCATTCCAAATTAAACTATCAAGATAGAATCCTGGAACATTTACAAAAATTTTCTGCGTTTGTTTTCTTTGAATTGTTAAAGAATAAAATCCATATGAATTTGAATAAGTAACAGCATTTGCGGGTTGAATTAAAATTGTTGCGCCACCCAGCATTTCTCCACTAGAGCGTTCTCTTATATAACCAGATATACTGACTTTACTTTGCCCATATCCAGAGGTTATGAATAAAAAAGCAAGTAGAATTGAAAATAATTTTGACTTCATAAAATGAACCATGAAAACAAAATTAACGAAAACACTGATGAATCTTTACTTAAACAGTTTAGTTAATGCAAAATAAAACATAAAAGATTTGCGAAAACTGCAAAAAATTAAATGGCAACAGGCGCTTTTATCGCCGGATGTGGATCATACCCTATCAATTCAAAATCGGCAAATTCAAAATCGAACAAGCTTTTAATATCTGTATTTAATTGCATGAAGGGGAATGATTTTGGATCGCGCGACAATTGCAAATTTACCTGCTCTAGGTGATTTGTATAAATATGAGCATCTCCAAAAGTATGCACAAAATCTCCAAGGCCTAAACCACAAACTTGAGCCATCATCATCGTTAATAATGCATAACTCGCTATATTAAATGGCACACCTAAAAACAAATCGGCACTTCTTTGATATAGTTGACAACTTAATTTTCCATTGGCAACATAAAATTGAAACATGGTATGGCAAGGCATCAAGGCCATTTGATCAATTTCTCCAACGTTCCAAGCATTGACCAAAATTCTTCTGCTATCCGGACTGTTTTTAATTAAATCCAAAGCCTGTGCAATTTGATCAATAACTTTACCATCTTTGGCTTCCCAAGATCTCCATTGCTTGCCATAAACTGGCCCTAATTCTCCATTTTCATCAGCCCATTCATCCCAAATACTTACACCATGGTCTTTCAAATATTTTGTATTTGTTTCTCCCTTCAAAAACCATAATAGTTCATATACAATACTTTTTAGATGAACTTTCTTTGTAGTAATTAAAGGAAATCCATCAGCCAAATTAAACCTTAATTGACCCCCGAAAACGCTAATCGTGCCAGTGCCTGTGCGATCTGTTTTTCGGGTTCCATTTGATAGAACATGCTTCAAAAATTGTTCGTATTGATTGTTGATCATTTCAATGCGAATATACCATAATTTTTATGGAAAGTTTTGACCCTAAAAGTTTCTTCTAAAAATTAAACAAATCTCCCCAGAAAATGTCTTATTTTTGCATTTCGATTTTCGAAAAACTATGGCTGAACTAATTACACTGCCCAAAATGAGCGATACAATGACCGAAGGTGTTATTGTGCGTTGGAATGTTAAAGTGGGTGATACTGTTAAAAGTGGAGACATCCTTGCGGAAGTAGAAACCGACAAGGCAACAATGGACATGGAAGTGTATGCAAAAGGAACTGTTTTGCAACTTCTTGTGGAAGAAGGCAATGCCATTCCTGTAGACGGACCTGTGGCAATTGTTGGCACTCCTGGAGAAGATTTTCAAGCTTTATTGGCTGGAAATTCAGCTCCAAAACCAGCGGCTCCAGCTGCTGAAGCTCCAACAGTTAGCCCAACAACCACAACGAGCTCACCAGCTTTAAATCAAACTTCGGCTACAAACGACGAACGCCTCAAGGCGAGTCCTCTAGCGAAAAAAATCGCTGCAGAAAAAGGCATCGATTTAAACGCAGTTGTTGGTTCAGGTGAAAATGGCAGAATCGTAAAAAAAGATATTGATCACGCAAGTTCAACTTCAGATGTTACAAATGTTGCAATTAGCAATGCTCCATTAGGAGAAGAAAGCTTTACTGAAGTAAATGTTTCTCAAATGAGAAAAACAATTGCTGCGCGATTGAGTGAAAGCAAATTTACTGCTCCACATTTCTATTTAACAGTAGAAATCAATATGGATAAAGCAGTTGCGGCCCGTGAACAAATGAATCAAATTAGCGAAGTGAAAATTTCAATCAATGATTTGGTTGTGAAAGCATGCGCAATTGCACTCAAAAAACATCCAAACATTAACAGCAGTTGGTTAGGTACCAAAATTAGATATAACAACCATGTACACATCGGTGTTGCAATGGCTGTAGAAGAAGGATTACTTGTTCCCGTTGTTCGCTTTGCAGATCAAAAAGGATTGGGTCAAATTAGCACAGAAATTAAAGCATACGGTAAAAAAGCAAAAGAAAAAAAATTACAGCCGCAAGATTGGGCTGGAAATACCTTTACAATTAGCAATTTAGGCATGTATGGAATTGATGAATTTACCGCAATTGTAAATCCACCAGATGCATGTATTTTAGCAGTTGGCACGGTTAAAGATAGTGTTGGCGTTGTAAATGGCGAAATTAAACCAATTAAAACAATGAAGGTGACCCTTAGCTGCGATCACAGGGTAGTTGATGGCACCATGGGTGCAGGCTTCCTGAAAACAGTGAGAGAATTTCTCGAGGAGCCAGTTAAATTATTAGTATAATTTAAAAAGGCTGCCTCTGGTGGCCTTTTTTATTTCATGAAAATTAAATTCAATCACATACAAGACTTAGGCGATGCCCGATATGCTGCTGCTGTGATGGCAGAATGGATTGGCTTTGCAATTGATGGTCCTTACGCCATCCCTCCAGAGAAAATACAAGAAATCATTGGTTGGTGCAGCGGACCTAAAATCATCATAGAAATTTACGGGGAACCCAATCCACTCAAAATAAAAAGCTGGTTAGATGTTCTCCCTGTAGATGGTATTGAAGTCAATGAAATGCATTACAAAACCTTAAAGGAAGTTTTTCAACAAGAAAATCTTGTTTGGATATTAACACATAACGAGGCATCCAATTCTAATTGGTCGCACAGCTCATTTTTTTCAAATGCACAAAACCACATTACCCTGATCGATGAACCTAATGATGCAAACGCTAAATGGGTATTGGAAGTTCAACCAGCTGCAATTAGCATCAATTGCAACGTTGAACAAGAATTAGGACGTAAAGATTTTGAATTGTTTAACGAATTTTTTGAAACCTTAGAAATATTATAAAATCATGAAAAAAGTTTTATTTTTAACAGTAATGACTGCAATTGGCTTCGCTGCTTGCGGTGGAAATGAATCTGCTTACACCGAGCAAGAAAAAACATCTCAAGATAGTGTTGACCAAGTCAAACAAGAAGATGATTTTGAAAGTTTAATGAGTGACACTGCTTCAAAAGACTCAGTGAGTTCGAAACCTGAAAAATATACTCCTTCTAAAGGCGGAGAAGCAGTTACAATACCTTCTAAATAATGAAAGTTGCTGTAATTGGTGCTACCGGGCTGGTGGGCACCAAAATGCTTCAAATTCTTGAAGAAAGAAACTTTCCAGTTTCTGAGCTAATTCCTGTTGCATCAGAAAAAAGCATTGGGAAACTTATTACATTTAAAGGTAAATCTTACCCAGTTGTAGGAATGCAACAAGCTGTAGATTTAAAACCAGCAATTGCAATCTTTAGTGCCGGGGGTTCAACATCGCTCGAATGGGCGCCTAAGTTTGCAGTAAATAAAACATTTGTGATTGATAACTCAAGCGCGTGGAGAATGGAAAAAAACATTCCTCTTGTTGTGCCTGAAGTCAATGCAGATGTAATTCAAAATACAGACTTTATCATTGCAAACCCAAATTGTTCAACCATTCAAATGGTGGTCGCACTAAATCCTTTACACCAACAATATAACCTTCAACGGGTTGTTGTAAGCACTTACCAAAGTGTTACGGGCACGGGACAAAAAGCAGTGAAGCAAATGATGGATGAGCGCGCTGGTAACGAAGTTGATAGAGTGTATCCTTATCAAATCGATATGAATGTACTCCCTCATATCGATGCATTTACAGAAAGTGGATATACCAAAGAAGAATTGAAAATGATGTTCGAAACTAAGAAAATCATGCATCTTCCCGAATTGAGAATTACGGCAACTACGGTTCGTATACCAACAATGGGCGGACACAGTGAAAGCATCAATGCGTCCTTCGAAAAACCAATTGACCTAAAAGAAATTCGCAGTATTTTATTGCATTCTGAGGGAATTATAGTTCAAGATGATCCGCAAAAATTACTTTACCCCATGCCGTTAACTTCACAAGATAAGGATGAAGTTTTTGTAGGCCGTTTACGAATTGATGATTCATTTCCCAACACCCTTAACATGTGGGTTGTTTCCGACAATTTAAGAAAAGGCGCAGCCACAAATGCTGTGCAAATTGCAGAATATTTACTAAAAAAAGGCTTTGTAGCCTAACCTTTTAGAATTTAGTTTGTTAATCTACATACCTTGGAAAAAGAAAACACCAATATTGTTGTCGATAACAGACCAAAATTCCTGAAAGATGCAATCTATCAGGGAGAACTGAGCAATGCGCCCTATGCGTTGAGTGTGAGTTCTCCCAAAATAGAACCAATTGATAAACGTTTACTGAAAGCAAATGCGCATGAAAGCATGCAGCATCAAGCTGAACAACAAATTTCAATGCTCAAAAAACAAGCTGAGTTGTTAATGAAACAAGCTAAAGAAATTGAAGAAAGATTGGTTGTTTCGCACGCCATTTATAAAGCTGATATCAATTTCGAACCCATCATCAATGGAATCTACCATTTATATCAAAAGGAAGATGGTTCACAACAATTGAGTATGGTAGCGCCTTATGAATGGGGGAAAAAAATGCCATTTCAGGCATATTTACATACTGTGAGATTGATGGCCGACAGAACTTGGGATGTGTTAGCGTAAATTACCAGCCTTGAATTTTTTCAATTGCATTTCTAACGCTGCCCTCTTTCAACAAAACCATTTTAGATGTTTCATAGTCTAGACCAGTTTCTTCCATCACCATTTTAGTGCCTCTGTCGATTAACTTTAAGTTTGTTAATTGCATATCAACCATTTTGTTGCCTTTAACATGTCCCAATTTTATCATCACCGAAGTGGTGATCATGTTTAACACCATTTTCGTTGCAGTTCCAGCTTTCATTCTGGTACTGCCGGTTACAAACTCTGGACCTGTAACCACTTCAACGGTATAATCCGCCACTTTTTTGAGGGATGAATTGTCGTTACATGCAATTCCACCCGTTAAAATGCCCATTTCCTTACAGGCTTGTAATGCACTTAACACATAAGGCGTTCGGCCCGAAGCCGTAATACCAACCACAAAATCTTTTGGAGACACATTGAATTGCATCAAGTCTTTAATTCCTTGCTGCTCATCATCTTCAGCAAATTCTACAGCCTTTCTAATTGCACCATCGCCACCTGCCATGATACCAATAACACGATCAAACGCAACTCCATAAGTTGGAGGACATTCAGATGCATCTACAACACCCAACCGACCACTGGTTCCAGCGCCTAAATAAAATAGCCTACCACCATGCTGCATTTTTGAGTAACAAGCTTCAACCAACGCCGTAATTTCAGGCATTGCCTTTTCTACAGAAGTTGCAATAGATTGATCTTCTTGATTGATACCGGCAACCAACTCGGCAATGGATAATTCGTCTAGGTTTTTAAAATTCGATTCAGATTCAGTAAACACAATGTAGGTATTAGAGATTTTCAAAGTTAAAGATATCCCTGAAAAATCATGAATTATTGGTAAAAAAATGCGACATTTGTAATTCTATGAGTCAAGAAAATCTACAAGCCGAAATTAAAGTTAAATGGTTGAAAATAATAGATTTTTTCGAAAAGCGATTTGACAAAAAACCTGATTTAAATGCAATTCTTTTTTTAATTGGCATTCGT
>CAIRMY010000295.1 GCA_903879775.1 uncultured Bacteroidota bacterium | reverse complement strand
TGTCACGCCGGGGGTCGCGGGTTCGAGTCCCGTCCACTCCGCCAGTAAGTCAGTAAAAATGCGCCATTGGGCGCATTTTTTATTGCTACACAAATCTACTATCCAGCATTTATTGATTGTTGTAATGCATCTGTATCTTTGTTAGGGGACCTTAACTTCAAATGTGCAGCTCACTTCAAATTAGGCCTATCAATAAACCTCAGCTGTTAGCTAGATTTGTTTCCATTCGATGCGTGCACCTTCGCATTTGAATTTTTTCAAATGATGAATAAACTTTTTACCTGAGATCTCTAGTGAATTGAAGGGCTAATCGTCCCCTAAAACCCAATTCGTCATCACAAATATCTTGATCAACTCAGTCTTCTTTGGTTTGAGAGACGTTCAATTGCTTTCTGAAGAGTGTCTGTAAAATTGGCGGATACCAAAACTAGCTTTTTAAATACAGAATATTCAGGAATAAGAATGCATAAATCAATAGCTATTGTGTACCACTACTACGAAAAAGATTCTACGTACAGAGACAATCTAATTTATTTCCTAAGTGTTGGAATCCTTGATGAGTATCACTATTACATAGTCATAGCAGGAGGATGTACTGTTGAACTTCCTCTAAAAGAAAATATTTCTTATATAAAAACAGAAAATAGAAACAATGACTATGGTGGGTATTCAGAGTTCATTAAAACGGCGACCCAAAAATTACAGAATTATAATTTTTTTATTTTTGTTAACTCGTCTGTACGTGGCCCTTTTTTGCCAAACTACTCACCGTCAGATTGGACGGTTCCTTTTATTAAAAAACTTTCCAATGACACGCATCTTGTAGGGTCTACAATAAATGTGTTGCCTATCCAAAGTGAGTATTCCCAAAAACTTGGGGAGATTTCTTCGTATCCTCCGCCTTTTACGCATGTTCAGACAACATCTTACGCTTTAACTTCTGAGGCTCTAAATTATCTAATTTCTTTGAGTTTCTATGATATGGATCGATTCATGAGTAAGGAGGAAGTAATCGCATTTTATGAATTAAGGCTGTCAAGAGAGATCATTAAAAATGGTTGGAATTTCTCATCAATTGCTCCCTTGTATGACGAAATAGATTATCGTAAGCAAAATGAATTTATCAAAAATGATTCTGCTGTAAATGGGGACGTACTTTTCAAAAAGGGTTTTATGGGTAGGACATTGAATCCTTATGATTTAATATTTATAAAAGTTAATCGAGATATGATCACAATAGAAGAGTTAGACTCTTATACATACACTTCACTTTCCAGAATTCCTTCTAAAAATTTATTTTATGAGTCGAATATATTATTAAACAAAAGTCTAGAAGGCATAAAGAATTTTGTTATTTCAAGAAAAAAAATTCAAAGAATTTTTAAGTTTTTTGGAATTCGAAAGATTCTTTCTAGGTTGTCTAGATTCACGTAATTTTTTTTCATATAACTCTGCATTCATTATATGTATGAAAGAGTTTAGGCGGAATTGGCTCCACTATCAGCGGCTTGCTAAGCGTGTTTGGGCTTAAAAAGTTCACTATATCCGTGTAAATTTACTATCCACCAAAAATTTAACTTTTTAAATAGAAAGCTAAACATGCGACTTGAAACTATAGCAATTAAAATTCTTCCAAAGTTTATTCTCGCTAAGTTTGGCGTAAATTTCGGCATTGGTAAATTTGCATTTGATCAAAAACTTGATATTAAAGCCGACATAACTCAGAAATATGGTTTCAGCGGAGATATACTTGATTTATATTTAAATAATAAAAATCAAGTTGTTCACAAATGGCATCATTACATACCAATCTACGAAAAGTATTTCGCTAGATTTCGCGGTCGTAAAATTCGGTTCTTGGAAATAGGTGTATCTAAAGGTGGAAGCCTTCAGATGTGGCGCAAATATTTCGGTGAAGAGGCGATTATTTTTGGTATTGATATTGATCCAAATTGTGCACAATTCAATGGTCAGGCAGGACAAGTCCGTATTGGCTCACAAGATGATCTCATTTTTTTGGAGTCTGTGATTACTGAAATGGGTGGGGTAGATCTTATATTGGATGATGGAAGTCATAATATGGAACATATAGTAGCCACATTGAATTACCTATTTCCAAAATTGAGTAATGGCGGCGCATACATGATTGAAGATCTTCACACTGCTTATTGGAAAAACTTTGGAGGTGGATACAGATCAAAATCTAATTTTTTTAGTTTTGTTGCTGACCTAATTGACGACATGCACCACTGGTATCACTTGAACAAAGTTAAACGTCCTTTAATTAGTAACAATTGTGCTTCGATACATATACATGACTCAATCGTAGTTATTGAAAAAGACAATGTCTTTGAGCCCACTCACTCACAAATTGGTTAATTTTGCATTTAAAATTAATTAATAGGGTAATTGTTCCCAAAGAAACCAGGTAGTAAAAAGTAAAATTTCCACTTTAGCGGAGATTTTACATCAGATAGTCAAAATATCACTGATATCCATATTGTGGAGGTAGTGAAAGGCCTTGACGCTGGTTTGGACGAACATGATATTTGTTGATAAATGAGTAATTGCAAGAAGCCGAATTTACTTACCTCGGAGCGGTAATGAAATTGAGTGAGGGTCAAAGTGTTTATAGATAATTATTTTCTTGCAGTTAATTCCCACAACATGTGTGGAAGTCCGTCAGAGAAAATTTTCCTTTGAATTCGTCTGACTGTTTTTCGCCAATCAGGTTGATTGAGTTTGAAGGCATTTTTTGGGGCTTCTCGCCTCACCTGAACAATGTCAAATCCACCTTTAAAACCATACATGGCGCCAAAGGGATGCTCGCCGATAAAGTATTGATGGGTTTCTTCGGTGATGAAATTGACGTGCGTCGGATCTGTAAAAGCCGAGGGATGGGGAAAAGCAGGTGTGAAAGCCAAGAAGCGCCCCCCAGGAACAAGTACTCGATGTATTTCACTCATGAGATTGATAAACGGGTTGCTAGCCTCTCCATTAGGCAAAATAATCTGGCGTGGTATGTGCTCTAAGAAGTCGTAGGCAGACACTGAATCAAAAAAATTATTCGGAAATGGAATAGGCTCAACCACCAAATTCACTTTCTTGTAAACAAAGCCTAACTCTTCAACACTTGCGTTTATTTCGCGGATGTCACAACCATAGGTAAATTTTGCAAAATAGGGGTTTCTAGGCGTTAAACCACAACCTAAATCTAAGTGTTTTTTCATATCAATCCAGAATTTAAATGGTGTTTAGTAATTAGTTCCACATTATAGATTCCCGATTGAGTTGATTGAAATTGAAATATTATTTGCATAGATCATGCCTCAATCAAAGGGGAAGAATCACCAAGTAGGGTCATCCAAGATCCATCAACTCAAAACTTCGAAGGCTCGATATTCAGAGCTCTAAATGCTTCGAGTAATTTGAAACGCATTTGAAACGCTGGTTGTTCTGGAATACTTTGAAGTTGCATGCCTTCCTTCAGGCAATTGCGTATTGCTTCGATCATGGCTTGTACGTCACCGACTGGAGTGAATGTGACCATCTCCTCCCAGTCTAAGTGTTCACCTTGATTGGATGACATCTCTGAAACCACAGTGGCTCCAAGCGATAGGCATTCACAAACTCGTGTGGACTCAAGTATGGCGCCTTCGTAATAATGAATGTTCACAACCACTTTAGTTTGAGCAATTGCCTCGTACAATGCAGCCCCAAACAAGTTGGTTTCTATACGAACATTAAAGTGCTTCTTCAATTCTTTGAGATATGTTTGTCTTCTTTTGTTTTTAAAATCACCATAGAAAAGTACATCACTTACTTTATGGGGCGAACTCCGAAATCCACTTTCATTTTCCGTATTGTTCGATTTATTCAATGGTGCCAGAGGTACGTAAAATATTTGATTCTCAGGTATTTTTTTTGTGATCAAAAATTCTTTGTTGCATTTTGCGTAATCAAAAATAGCAATGGAGTTATAGAGAATATTGATGTACTCCCTTGTAAACCATCTAGAGCTGATTGATTGCTCCATTTGAAAGACAATCCTCTTTCTTGGGGGCGGCAGCCTTTCAAATACTTGCGGGCAGATCACCAAAAAGAGGTCGGATGAGGTTTCAGATGAAAACGTCGATTCCACTGAGGTAAAAAATCCAAAACTATCTAAATGAGTTTTCAATAAATCCGCTACAAATAGTGTTTGCTGCTTCGAAATAATTGATATCTTTTTGACATTTTCCAGATCGCCACGATCGATCATTTGTCGGCGTTCATCTGGCCATTTATTGAGAACGTGTATTGTTGGGTTTTGAGTTTCCAGCATGACCCATTTTCTTAGAGGCGAACGAACTAAATGATCGGATCCATATACTGCCCACCTAAAAAATGGTCTGCATTTTGAAAGTTCATCGAATAATAAAAACTTAACCAGTGGCCTAGGCGTTCCTTTTGAGTTCACTAATAGTTTTTTAACAATTTTTTTCATATGGTAGTCAACTGGCTTGGCATGGGTTCTTTGAAAAGTTAACTTCACTCTGTAAAAAGAGAATTGTATGAAATCAAAAGCCTTTGAATTTTTTCGGTATTTTTTGAACTCATTATTTCTAAGTGAAAACAAGAACTGCCGTGCCCCAATGCAATAAACTGTTGCGTATTTACATTTGTAAGTTTAGGGTGATGATGGTCAATTTGGCTAAAGTGGTTGTGGCCCAAATGAATTCTCAGAAGCTCCCACATAGCTACTGGGGTGGGATGTTGGGATTGCTTCTCAGCTTTGCTGCCAACGCAGAGCCTGACCTTGGCAAGGTTTGGATCAATGCAGGTTTTTACTCCGCTCACTTTGACGCGAGCAAAGGCTTGCGTAACGCAAATCCTGGTTTGGGTGTGGAGTATTCGCTAGACGATACTTGGAGCCTCACTGCAGGTCGTTTTATC
>CAIRMY010000294.1 GCA_903879775.1 uncultured Bacteroidota bacterium | reverse complement strand
CTTTTTGGCAATGATGAGAGGTGCGGAATTGGGATTTTTAAAATTGGCAGTTTCCCCTGAAGAAGAAAGGGCATATTATATTTTGAAGAAACATTGTTTGAAAGGATATAGTGATTTAACCGATCAAGTTAAGAAAGCAATGGATGATTCTTACGATAGGTTGTTGCAACCGAGTTTGGAAAATGAATCTTTGGCCATGGCAAAATTGCGTGCCGATGAAGAGGCGATAAGCGTTTTTGCAATGAATGCTTCTCAATTGTTGTTGGCTTCTCCTGTTGGTCAGAAAAGGGTTTTAGCCTTGGATCCTGGTTTTAGATCAGGCTGTAAAGTTGTATGTTTATCGAATACCGGAGAGCTATTGCATAAAAGTGCAATTTTCCCTCATGAACCACAAAATGAAGCAGATAAATCTGCTGCTGCAATTGTAGAATTGGTGAAACGCTATGAAATTGAAGTTTTTGCAGTTGGAAATGGAACAGCTGGTAGAGAAACGTATAGTTTTTTGAAGGATAATGTAAGAACCCAATTGCCAATTTACATGGTAAATGAATCGGGTGCAAGTATTTACAGTGCCTCAGAAATTGCAAGGGAAGAATTTCCCAAAGAAGATGTGACCGTAAGAGGTGCAATAAGCATTGGACGAAGGTTGATGGATCCCTTGGCTGAATTGGTAAAAATTGATCCAAAGAGTATTGGGGTTGGTCAATATCAGCACGATGTAAACCAACCGTTGTTGCAAAAACGATTGGTAAGTGTGGTTGAGAGTTCAGTGAATAAAGTGGGCATCAATTTAAATACCGCCAGTAAACATTTGTTAAGCTATGTGAGTGGATTGGGCCCGGCATTGGCAAAAAATATTGTTGATTACAGAGAGAAGATTGGGGTGTTTACTTCCAGAGATCAACTCAAGGCGGTGCCACGACTTGGCGATAAAGCCTTTGAGCACTGCGCAGGGTTTTTAAGAATTAGGGACGCTAAAAATCCATTGGATAATTCAGCGGTGCATCCAGAGCGTTATAAAGTGGTTGAAAAAATGGCCAAATCAGCTGGGGTGAATGTTTCTGAGCTCATTGGAAATTCAAATAAATTGAGTTCAATTCAATTGAGAGATTTCATTGATGATGGACAAGGATTGGGATTGCCAACTTTGGAGGACATTGTAAATGAACTTCAAAAGCCGGGTTTAGACCCGAGGGGAATGGCCGAGGAAGTTACTTTTGCAGATACGGTGAGAAGTATCAACGATTTGGATATAGGATTGGAATTGAATGGAATTGTAACAAACATTACCAATTTTGGTGCATTTGTAGACATTGGAGTGAAGCAAGATGGGTTGGTGCATATTAGTCAAGTTGCCGATAAATTCATCAAGCATCCTTCGGAAGTGGTTTCTCTGGGGCAACAAGTGAAGGTGCGTGTATTGGAGGTCGATGTCCCTCGAAAAAGAATCAATTTAACAATGAAATTTAGGTAATTTCTGAACAAAACTGAATTAAAGCATAACCTTTTTAAAGTATCTTTGTATATATATTATGGCGAACGAAAGACAGCGAGGTCAAAGAGTGTTAACAGCACCAACTGGAAATAAATTAAATTGTAAAGGATGGGTTCAAGAGGCAGCTTATAGAATGCTTCACAACAATTTAGATCCAGATGTTGCGGAACGTCCGGAAGATTTAATTGTTTACGGTGGTTTGGGCAAAGCGGCCCGTAACTGGGAAGCTTTTGATCAAATTTGTGACGCATTGTTAGTCTTAAATGATGATGAAACGTTGATGGTTCAAAGTGGAAAACCGGTTGCTATTTTGCCTTCTCACAAAGACGCCCCAAGAGTATTGATTTCTAACAGCCAACTTGTTCCTAAATGGGCAACTTGGGAACATTTTAGAGAATTGGAAGCCAAAGGGTTGATGATGTATGGTCAAATGACTGCAGGAAGTTGGATTTACATTGGATCTCAAGGCATCGTGCAAGGTACTTACGAAACGTATGCTGAATGTGCACGTCAACATTTTGGAGGGACATTAAAAGGTACCCTAAATGTAACTGCCGGGCTAGGTGGAATGGGCGGTGCCCAACCAATGGCAATCACAATGAATGAAGGCGTTGCGTTGGTTGCGGAAGTTGAAGAGTGGAGAATTCGTAAACGTTTAGAAACCCGTTATTTGGATGTAATGAGCCGCGATGTTGATGAGGCCATTGATATGGCAGTGCGTGCCAAAGAAAATGGTGACGCAGTGAGTATTGGTGTTTTATGCAATGCTGTAGAGTTGTTGCAAAGAATGCTTGAGAGAAACATCATTCCTGATACATTAACAGATCAAACGAGTGCCCATGATCCTTTGATTGGCTATTATCCGATGCAAATGGATGTAGAAGCTGCAGATCGATTGAGAAAAGACAATCCTGATAAATATACTGAATTAAGTTACGAAACCATGTATCGCCATGTAGAATTGATGTTAGAATTGCAGAAAAAAGGTGCAATAACATTTGATTATGGCAATAATTTAAGGGGTAGGGCTTTGGAAAAAGGATTGAAAAATGCCTTTGATTTCCCAGGGTTTGTGCCTGCTTATATTCGTCCTTTGTTTTGTGAGGGTAAAGGACCTTTCCGTTGGGTGGCTTTAAGTGGTGATCCAAACGATATTTATGCTACCGATAAGAAGATATTAGAGTTGTTTCCAGAAAACGAAAGTTTGATACGTTGGATGAAAATGGCTGCAGAAAAGATTGAATTCCAAGGTTTGCCAGCAAGAATTTGTTGGTTGGGACAAGGGGAACGTCAGAAAGCGGCTTTGGCGTTCAATGAAATGGTGAAGAATGGAGAGGTAAGTGCACCAATTGTAATCGGAAGAGATCATTTAGATACAGGTTCAGTAGCTTCGCCAAATAGAGAAACTGAAGCCATGTTGGATGGTTCTGATGCCGTTGCTGATTGGCCAATTCTAAATGCTTTTATTAACGTTGCTGGCGGTGCTAGTTGGGTTAGTTTGCATCACGGTGGTGGCGTGGGGATGGGTTATAGCATTCACTCTGGAATGGTGATTGTTGCCGATGGAACCGATGATGCGGAAGTTCGTTTACGTAGAGTTTTACACAACGATCCAGGAATGGGTGTTGTAAGGCATGCCGATGCAGGATATGAATTGGCAAAAGAAACGGCCAAAAAACATGGCTTAGACTTGGCCGAAAGATTGAAAAACGGTTAATTTTCGTTTGTGATTTTATAATCGAGTGTCGATTTGTTGATTGTTAAAATACGTTGGTAGTCTCTATCTGTATAATGGTCAACGATTCGATACTTGTAGTTTTGACGGGTTGAAAGATTGTCGAACCCGATTTCACGTAGGCAACTTTCTAGAATAAAATCTTGGTTCTTAATGATGAGTCCATTTTCATCAATGTCGAGCATCACCAATCCATATTCTTGTCCAGAACCGCATACTCCCATTAAATAATGTCGTGAGGGATATTTGAATTCTATAAGTATCTTTAGTTGATCCTCGGATTGTTTGTATGAAACTACTTTATAGTTTTTGTAGATATATCCTAGGTTGAGTAAATTGATGTGAATATCAGGTTTGGCTTTTTGTGTAATGTTAAGAATTTCAAGGTTTTCAGTGATGTTCACTTCATAGTTATTCCAAACAACGGGTTGTTTAGTTCCGTCAGAAAAGTACCGATGTCCAACCAAACTATCAGCAAGTTCTTCAAAAATGAATTTTTCTTTGAAGAGATTCATGTTTTTAAAGTGGTCAATGCTTTTCCAGAAATCTTCATATTGATAATTTAAGTTGAGCAAAGTATCGTCTTTACTATCATCGGCAAACGAGTATAAGGTTAGCACATAATCACCGCTATAAACACCTGCAAGTGGAATTTGATTTTTATCGTTATCGTAAAAATAATAGCCTTTTACAGAATAAACAGAAGAATGAATATCAGAAACTTCAAACTGTTTCAATACAAATGTTGCCGGTTTTTTATTGTCGATACTGGCAGTTATAATTTTTTGATCAATTTTGATGGGTAAAACATGAGCGCCAGTTATTTGCGCTTTACCTTGTTTTTCTGAGAGTAGCAGAGCAAGAATGAAAATTGTTTTAAGGATTGTAAATCGATACATAATAACAAATATAAAGAAATTTTATGCCTTTGGGGAAGTTTCAAGGGTATAATTTAGTCGACAAAAAAAGCCGGATAAATCCGGCTTTATATGGTTCAATATGAAACTATTTATTTTCTAACTTTAACATCAGGAAGGCTAATGTCTTTAGCTGCTGGAGCCGCATTTGCCTTTGCTGGTTTTTTTACGTTTTGGTAAGATGCAGCTGCCAATGAAATAACAACCAATAAAAGTGCACCAATCCAAGTGATTTTTTCTACGATATCGGTGGTTTTTTCTACACCGAAAATTTGGTTTCCTTGTGAGAAGTTAGACGCCAACCCACCACCTTTGGGGTTTTGAATTAAGATAACTAACATCAATAAGATGGAAACGATAATTGCTATGATTAATAACCAGGTCATAAGTTGTGTTCTTGTTTAATTTTGTTTATTAAAGATGCAAAGTACGACAATTTTTCGGGAAATTTCAACTGTAATTGATTATAAACTTTTATAGCCTTTTCTGGATGACCTTGCATTGCGTAAATCTTTGCTAGTGTTTCAGTTGCCAAGTTCGTGTCGAGTACTTCGCTTTTTTTCATGGCCTTTTCAGGTGAGAAAAATTCTTGTTTTGGACGTTGAATGCTTGGATTTTCTTGTATGAATTTATCAATTAAAACCGATTTTGAAACTTCTTTTGGTTTGTTAATAGGTCCTTGATTTAACAATCCAGAATTTAACCAAGCGAAGAAATCGTTGTTTTGTACTTCAGGCTCAAAGGTTGGTTTTTCTGGTTCAATGGTATTGACATTTTCGATTTTAAAATAATCTTCAATGTTATATCCCGCTGCGAATTGAATTTCTTTGAATGGGTTTGATTTTTCTAAAATGGGTTCTGCAGTATTTTCTTTTTCGGAAGATTTTGTGTTTTCTTCGTTCAATTGCAAGTCCGTATCTGGATCAAATAGCCACGTTCTATTTGTTTTTTCAACTTCTAAATCTGAGGTTTCAATGATTGTTTCTGCTTCAATAGAAGGAATGAAAAGCATTGATTCTGGTTCTTTATTGAATTCATGAACCGGCATTTTCTCTTCCGTTTCTTCCCTAAATACTTCTTGTTGAGCAGAATTGTATATGGTTTCAGTGATTTTAAATATTTCGCCTTCTAATTTTATTTCAGGATCAAACACTGATTCTATTTGTTCTATTTCTGAATTTTGTGGTTCAAATTCTGCCGCTGCTTCTAAGGTATCAAATGCAATTTCGAAGGTCGACTTTGATTCAGGTTCATGAGTGAAGATTAGCTCACTATCTATAGATTGAGTTTCTGAAGTTGGTTCAGTTTCAGATGTTTCAGATGGCTCAATCGATTGGGAATATACTTCTAAAATGGGGTTAGGTGATTCGACTGCCTCAATGGCTTTTTCTACTGTGACTTCGAGGATGTTTTGGTTTTCTGCCAATAAACTATTTGTTTTATGAATGTATTGAAACATCCATTCGCGGTCTGATACCCTAAGCGCTGCTTGAAAGAGCGTATTTTCAGTTCTAAAGTCATGTTTGAAAGCATAATGCTTACTTAATAAAACATAAGGTAGGCTAAAATACGGAAATGACTGGCATAATTGTACCAAATCAATTACAACATCTGCGTTGAGTTGTTCATTTTGATTGACGATATTTGATAATGAATCTTGGTTCACCAGTCTAAAGCAACAGCTGCAAAAATTTGTTGGGTTATAATTGTTCCTAATTCTTCGGTCAAATTATCTTCAATGCTTGTAAATTCGGTAGTGGCATCAAATATTTTTGATGAAGTAAAGGTTTTTGTAAAATTCTTTTCAGGATATTTTTGGCAATTAAATTCTATTCGTACACCCATTGTAAATTGAGTTTGAGATGCCCCAGTTGTAGGACTAATGGCGGCTGGTTCGAGTATGTAATTTACAATTGTTCCTTCAAATAGATAATCACCATTTTCAGAGATAAGTCCTAGGCGGGTTTCTGTTTGAAATTTAGTTTTCAATTTTTCTGTAAGGTTCATGGCCAATTTAGGATTGACTAAACTTGCCTCATTCGTAAAAAATCCGATCGAAAAGGTTTTAATGTCAGCTGGAATATTGGCCCCTTTGAAATCATAGATACCACAACTTTTCGATGCGAATCCAATGACTAAAAGTGCAAGTACGAATCCGATTCTTTTATTCCAATTCATATTGTTTAATTTTTCGGTACAAAGTTCGCTCAGATATGCCTAAGTCGTCGGCTGCTTTTTTTCTTTTGCCTAGATTTCGATTGAGAGCCCGTTTAATTAACTCTATTTCTTTTGCCTCTAAACTTAGGTTGTCGTCGGAAATGATTTGATAGGTTTCAGATTCAACTTCCTGAATTTCTTCATTGTTGTTTTGATTGTTTTTAGGGACAGGCGTTGATAGCATCAAAGATTCGTCAGAAATAGGCTGAACGTTGAGTGGCATAGAATTGGCTTCTGACTTGGAAGAATGTGCATGCATATTTGGGTTTTCATTGTTATCTAAAAATCCAAATACTACTTTTTTAAGATCATTTACATCTCTTCTAAGATCAACCAAAACTTTGTAAAAAATATCACGTTCGCTAAGTCCATCATAAGAACCATCATTTTTCCCTAATAAAATTGGCAATTGATTTTCAATTGGTGGAAGATATTTCTGCAAACTAATTTCATTGATGAAATTTTCGGTTTCAAGCACACAAATTTGTTCGGTAATATTTTTTAATTGGCGAATATTTCCAGGCCAAGGATATTGGGCTAATATTTCTTGAGCTTCAATTGTAAAATCGATTGGTTGGCGGTGGTGTTGTTCAGCAAAATCTTGAGAAAATTTGCGAAACAATAAATAGATATCTTGCTTCCTTTCTGCCAATTTAGGAACTCTTAATGGCACGGTTGCCAAGCGGTAATAGAGATCTTCTCTAAATTTGCCTTGGCGGGCGCGTTCGAGTAAATCTCTGTTTGTTGCAGCAACCAATCGCACATCTGTCTTTTGCACTTGGCTACTTCCTACTTTTATAAATTCACCATTTTCTAAAATTCTGAGCAAACGTGCTTGAGTGCCCAATGGCAATTCGCCCACTTCATCTAAAAAAATAGTGCCTCCATTCACACTTTCGAAGTATCCCTTTCTTTTATCAGTTGCCCCGGTGAATGATCCTTTTTCATGTCCAAATAGTTCACTATCGATTGTGCCTTCAGGAATTGCACCGCAGTTTACTGCAATAAATGGAGCATGTTTCCTTGTACTTAGAAAGTGAATGATTTTACTAAAACTCTCTTTACCAACACCGCTTTCGCCCTGAATAAGCACATTCATGTCGGTTGGAGCCACTTTAATAGCGGTTTCCAATGCGTTGTTCAACAATGGAGATTGTCCTATGATGCCAAATCGCTGTTTAACTGATTGAATGTCCATTCCACAAATATTTCAAACACAAATATACGAAAAATCTGAGAGTTGCTGACAAAATGGCAGAACAAATCGATAAACACAAGATAAAATGATGTGAATAAACTGTTTGGTATTTTGAAATTGAAAGCAGTAGTTTTGGAGTTCTATCATGGAATTAGACCCGGAAGAAATAAATCCAATTGAATCAACGGAGCCTCAAGTGACCGAAAGTGAGGCGATGGGTAAGGTTAGGCTCGTTTCTGGCTTATACAAGGATTGGTTTGTTGAGTATGCGAGTTATGTTATTTTAGAACGTGCAATTCCAGCCATTGAAGATGGATTAAAGCCGGTGCAAAGAAGAATTTTGCATGCCATGTATGTGATGGATGATGGTCGTTTCAACAAAGTTGCGAACATCATAGGTGCAACAATGGCTTACCATCCGCATGGAGATGCCGCTATTGGAGATGCATTGGTGAATCTTGGTCAAAAAGAGTTGCTCATTGATACACAAGGTAACTGGGGAGATGTAAGAACTGGTGATTCTGCAGCTGCACCTCGTTACATTGAGGCGCGGTTGTCTAATTTTGCAAAAGAAGTTGCGTTTAATGAAAAAACCACCGAATGGCAATTAAGCTACGACGGTCGTAAGCGCGAACCAATATCCCTCCCAATGAAATTTCCTTTGCTTTTAGCTCAGGGGGTTGAAGGTATTGCGGTTGGATTAAGTACGAAAATTATGCCCCACAATTTCATTGAATTGTGTGAGGCAAGTATTGATATACTAAAAGGTAAACAAGTCCAAATTTACCCCGATTTTCCAACAGGAGGCTCTGCCGATTTTAGCATGTACAACGATGGTAAAAAAGGTGCAAGGCTTAGGGTTAGGGCAAAAATTGAGGAAAAAGATAAATCTACCCTTTTAATCAAAGAAATTCCATTTGGCACAACAACTGGAAGTTTAATTGAAAGTATCATTAAAGCAAGTGATAATGGTAAAATAAAGGTTAAAAAAGTCATTGATAACACAGCAAGGGATGTTGAGATTGAGGTTCAATTAGGACCTGGATTGAATGCAGATATTGCAGTGAATGCTTTGTATGCTTTTACCGATTGCGAAGTTTCCATTTCGCCATTGTCATGTATCATTGTAGACGATCGTCCGATGTTTATTGGGGTGAGCGAAATATTGAAGGTGTGCACACAAAATACCTTGCAGTTGTTAAAGCGCGAACTTGAAATTGAATTAGACGAACTTGAAAATAAATGGCATTTTTCATCCCTCGAAAAAATCTTTATCGAAAAAAGAATTTACCGAGATATTGAAGAATGTACCACTTGGGAGGCTGTTTTAGAAGCAATTGATAAAGGTTTATTACCCTATAAATCATTGTTTCGACGTGACATTAACCAAGATGATATTATTAGATTGACTGAAATTAAAATTAAACGAATTTCTAAATTCGACGGATTTAAAGCCGATGAATACATTAAAGGTTTAGAAGACCATATTCTTGAGGTGAAACATCATTTAGAACACCTTGTAGATTATGCAGTTGACTATTTTAAACGTTTGTTGAAGAAATACGGTGCTGGTAAAGAGCGCAAAACTGAAATTAGGGTTTTCGATACAATTGAAGCCAATGTAGTGGCGGTTGCCAATGTAAAGCTGTATGCAAATCTTAAAGAAGGATTTGTAGGAACATCTTTGAAGAAAGAAGAATTTTTAATGGATTGTAGCGATATCGACGATATCATTGCATTTAGAAAAGATGGTAAGTATTCTATTTCCAAAGTTTCAGACAAAACGTTTTATGGCAAAGATTTAATTCACGTTGATGTTTGGCGCAAAAATGACGAACGGACCACTTATAACCTCGTATATTGGGATGGTGCAGGTAAAAAAGCCATGGCCAAGCGATTTAATGCCACAGGTTTAATTCGTGAAAAAGAATACGACCTCACAGGGGGAAGTCCGAAAAGTGAAATTTTGTATTTTACTCCAAACCCAAATGGAGAAGCTGAAAAAGTGACCATTTTTCTCAGCGCTTCTGCCAATGCTAGGGTTAGACAATTTGATTATGATTTTGCTAAATTGGCCATTAAAGGCAAAAATGCTGCCGGTAATCAATTAACCAAATACCCAGTGAGAAAAGTTGAACTTCGTGAAAAAGGTGGTTCTACTTTAGGAGGTGTTAAAATTTGGTGGGACAATATCACTGGAAGATTAACAGGTGATGCAAAAGGACAATTCTTGGGTGAATTTGATTCCGACGATAGGGTGTTAGCAATTTATAATGATGGTTCATATGAAATCACAAACTATGAATTGATCAATCGTTTTGAGCCAAATGAACTTTATTTAATCCAAAAATTCAATATTGAGCAACCAATACAAGTGGTTTATTTAGATGGAAAGTCTAAGAATCATTTTGTAAAAAGATTTGTGATCGAAACGAGCACAATTGGAAAGAAATTCATTTTCATTTCTGAAGAAAAAGGATCAAAATTAGAATGTGCTTCAACTTCTAATCCTACTTTAATTGAGGTAATCACCGAAAATAAAAAGGGAGAAAAGAAGACCGAGGAGCTAAATATTACCGAATTCATGGATGTTAAGGGATGGAAATCAGTGGGCAATCGATTGAGTCAGGAAACAGTGAAAAAGATGAAATTGCTGAGTGAAAAGGTTGGTGAATACGAACCCGCGGATGCAGAAATAGATTTAGACGATGAGGTAGATTTAACAGAAGATGGTGAAGATGGAAACAATACTCCGGGTTCATCAGAAATTAAGCCTGTTACTCCACCGCCACCGCCACCGCCAATAATGAACGGCGATAACCCACAATTGGATTTACTGTGATTGAAACAATAACACCTAAAGTATTGCCAGAATATCAATTAATTGATTCTGGTGATTTTGAAAAATTAGAACGCTTTGGAAAATGGGTTCTTCGTAGACCTGAACCGCAAGCTGTTTGGAGTAAATCAATGTCGGAACAGGATTGGGAGATACAATCTCATGCCACATTTGTTCGTAAAAATAATGAAGCCAGAGATGGTGATTCAGGTAACTGGACAGTGAAGCGAGGAATGCCCGACAGATGGCATGTGAACTATGTTCATGGACCGTTGAAATTTAAAATGCGTTTGGCGTTAACGGCTTTCAAACATGTGGGTTTGTTTCCGGAACAATCGGATAATTGGGATTTTATTGCCAAGAAAATCAAAGATTTAAAGTTGTCAGAAAAGCCAAAGGTTTTAAACTTATTTGCCTATACTGGTGGTGCAAGTGTGGCGTCCTGCCAGGCTGGGGCCGATGTTACACACGTAGATAGTGTGAAGCAGGTTGTTTCTTGGAGCCGTGAAAATATGGAAGAAAGTGGCTTAGATGGCATTCGGTGGGTGGTAGAAGACGCCTTTAAATTTGTACAGAGAGAAGTTCGTAGGGGTAAGAAATACGATGGTATTATTTTAGATCCTCCCGCTTATGGAAGAGGTCCAGATGGTGAAAAATGGGTCTTAGAACGACAAATTAACGAACTTTTGGCAATGTGTTCTGAATTATTGACCCCAACAGGTTTTTTTGTAATCAATTTATATTCTCTTGGTTTTTCAACGCTGATTACTCAGAATTTAATTACACAACATTTTCCCAATAGAATTGATGTTGAAAGTGGCGAATTGTATTTAGAAGATCAATTCAAAAAGAAACTTCCATTGGGCACTTTTTTGAGATTTTAACCTTTTTTACGAGAAGAAAACGCTGCAATGATTGCAGAGAATATCATTCCTTGAGCGATGTTGCCATAGACCATTAGGTTTCTATAGTTTTCATGATTAAAGTATGCAGCTGCTTGAGCTTGATTTTGATACTTGTTTGCAACACTAAATTTAATCATGTTTTGATAGAAGTTAGGATTCAGTATCGTTTCAAATATCCATAAAGAAAATGGACTAAAAGCAGTTGTAAAAAAAGTCAATATGAGACCAAATCCAAATGCTTTTAAGAATGTAATTGAGCCGCCTTCTGCAATTCTATAACCTTTTATACCTTTGTGGTAAATGATAAAATAAGGTATGATAATTAGATTTGTAAAATACTCATGGTATTGAATATGCTTATCATGCAGGCCTAAAAGTTTTTCTAAGGCGAGCCAAGCAATTGAAACTAAAAATAGCCAAAATGCAATGAGAAGTGATTTTCTAAGAATCATGCGTTGTACTTATTTTTTGTAAATCTATAGGATTTTATTGTAAAGTGATTCAAAAACTTTTTAAAGATAATTAAATATTGTTTTTATTGTCTAATCCACTTTGCAAAATCTTTCCAAGTTGGCTTTTTGCCATACATTAAAATACCTATTCTATAAATTTTTGCAGAAAGCCAAACCATAAGAAAAAATGTGGTGTATAGAATGAGGGCACTGGTGAAAATCTCGGTCCAGCTCACCCCAAATGGGGCTCTAACACACATTAGAATGGGCGATGTAAATGGTATCATTGAAAATATTTTAGCCAATTCTCCATTTGGCGACTGAAACACGACTGATTGAGCAATGATAATTCCGAATACAAGCGGCATACTTACTGGAAACATAAATTGTTGAACATCTGTTTCTTGGTTTACTGCAGATCCAATGGCCGCAAAAACGCTACTGTAGAGTAAATATCCCCCAAGAAAGAAAAGAAAAAATACGGTAATGATTTGAGCATATGGCAATTGTCCTAAACTCTCAATGATATTTGATTGGTCCATTGCCGACTGAATCATTTCTTGTTTTCCAGTGGTATTTGGCAAATTTTTGCTATTTTCAAGAGCAATATTAAAGTACTTTCCAATTCCGAGAATAAGCGTAAAACTGAGTAAAATCCAGGCCATAAATTGTGTTAATCCTACCAATGCAACACCTAAAATTTTGCCCAACATTAATTCGAACGGTTTTACAGAACTAACAATGACTTCAACAATTCTGTTTGTTTTTTCTTCCATGGCGCTGCGCATGACCATTGAACCATAAATGAAGATAAATATGTAAATTACGAAAGACATCACCAAGCCAATCGCACTTTTTACTTCTGCGCTACTTTGTTGTTTTTCGCCAAGTTCGTTTTCTTCTACCATAGAAATGTTTCCAGTGGCTTCAGAACTATCTATTGTAGCTTGTGTAATTCCTTTGCTTTGCAAGATGAGTTTCGTTGCTTGTCCTTTGATAAAGGTATTCAATTCAGATTTGGTTGTCAGTGAAAATGATTTTTTTACAATTAATTGGGTACTGTCTATGTTTTTTAAATCTACATCATTGATAATCAGCCAACCATCAACTTTTTCATCGGTCAATTCCTTTTCAATATTTGCATTTTTTTGAGGGATGGTGAAGCTGAAATGATCAAAACTCTTGTCCATTGATTTACACAATGCTTGGTTGCCTTCAATGTAGATTTTCTTTAAGGTATTGTCTTCAGCTCCTTTGGTTGCAAAGTAAATTGATCCACCATAAAATAAACCCACCAAAATAGGGGCGAGGAATGTCATGATGACAAATGTTTTATTTTTGACTCTTACAGTATATTCTCTTTTGAGAATGACCCAAATATTTTTCATGATTGTTTTTTTGAAGTTACTTGGTTTACGAAAATTTGATGAATGGTTGGGATTTTTTCTTTGAATCCAATCATATTGCTGTATTGTGCGTAATGGTTAAGTAATTCTCTAGGTTCTTGATTTTCTTTTAGCTGAATGGTGAATTCTCTTCTGCCAAAATTGTTAATTTGGGTTTGAATTACACTAAATTCATTATGGGTATATTCAATATTTTCGTTTTCAATAAATTCTAACGCGTACTCACGGTTGAAGAATTGCTGTCTGATTTCATTGATTTT
>CAIRMY010000293.1 GCA_903879775.1 uncultured Bacteroidota bacterium | reverse complement strand
TTCAAGTAGAGTGGATTAGCATAGAACTGCGTAAACGTAGGATCTTGAGCATTCAGATTAGCGCAGAGTAGAATGAATGAGCAAGCAAGAATTAAACGTTTGAGTCCTTTCATTAGCGTGATTAATAAAAACGAAATCTGACCAAAGATAACGCTATTTTTAATTTTAGGTTACAAATATTGTAATTCCAAACATAATATTCAAAGAATAAAAGCGTTTTTTTCAAGTTATCATTGTTGATGATTTATCATATTTGCATTATGGACAAAGAATTGGTGAAAGATTTATTGCGTTTCAAAGCTTCAATATTGTTTGTTGTTCTAACTTTTATGCATGCTAATGGACAAGAAGTACTTGATTTTCAATTGCATTGGAAGCAACCTCTGAAAGTATCGTACAATGGTGAAGAAACTTCAATACCAACAATTGAGGGACAAGAACCGAGCAATGGAAAGCCTGTCTTTTTTTCCAAAGTCAAACTGTCTTCAACGAATTATCAATATAATTTAGTTGATTTCCAGACCGAAACTGCTCCTACAGCTGATCGACAATACCTTGAAAAGCATGGATTTGAATTTGGAAATGAATTGAAATATGAATTAAAGGTCACCAATGCAGGAAAAGAGTCTTTTGCTGTAGTTTATCTCTTTCCTTATTTAATGATAAACAATGAATTAAAAAGAGTCGTTGGGTTTAGAACAAAATTGACCTCAAATTCATTAGCTCAGAATAAATCCCAAAAAAGCTTTTCGACTCAATCTGTTTTAAGCGAAGGGAGTGGGACCTGGTATAAAATAAGTGTGGCGCGCGATGGTGTTTATAAAATTGATAAGGCGTTTCTAGATGCCTCTGGCATTTCACTTTCTGGTGTTCATCCAGATGCGATACATATATATGGTAATGGTGATGGTAGATTACCAGAATTGAATTCCGTTAAGCGAACTGACGACCTTGCTCAAAATGCAATTCAAATGGTTGGTGACAGTGATGGTTCGTTTGATGATGGCGATTATTTTCTTTTCTATGGATGGGGACCAAGTCGATGGCGAGCAAATGGTTTATCTGAAATGAACCTGGATAAAAACATCTACAGTGATGTTTCCTGTTATTTCATCAATATCAATGAAAACGAACCTCCTTTGAGAATTCAATTGCAACCTCTAAATGTGGCAACGCCCAACAAAGTTGTAACCTCATATTCCTTTTGCGATGTTTATGAAAACGACTTGGTCAATCTAGTGGGAGGTGGGCAACGATGGTATGGTGAATTATTTGACACAGATTTGGAGCAAGTATTTAATTTTTATGTGCCTGATATTGACGTGACTTCCCCGGCATATTTCAAAACTTCAATTGCTGCGAATGCTTCTTCAGCCCTTGGAACAGCGCAAGAATATTCAGTGAACGGCAACATCCTCTCGTCTTCTGTTCTACCGACAGTTTCCTATGATTATGCGCAGTCAGTTAAAACAATGACTTTAACAAGTCCTACCGCAAGTTTGCCATTTAAAATAAAAATCACTCGAAATTCACCTAGCACGGTTGTCTATTTGGATCGTATTCTTTTGAATGCAAGACGATCCTTGAAGTTTTACAATTCACAGTTTAATTTTAGGGATCTTGCATCTGTTGGCATAGGGAATGTCGGTGAGTTCACTTTGAATGCTTTGCCAAGTATTGGGTTTGTTTGGGATGTAACGGATCGGCATATACCTTCAGTGATACAAGGCGTAATGAATTCATCATCTTTCACATTTGTTGCAGCGACAGATACATTGCGTGAATTTGTTGCTTCGAATGGGACAACCTTTTTAACCCCAAGTAGGATTGGATTGGTTAGTTCGCAAAATCTCCATGGCTTGTCTCAAGCTGATATGTTGTTAATTACACACCGAGATTTTTTAGCGCAAGCTAATCGTTTGGCAGCGCTGCATGAAACAGAAGGTTTATCTGTTCATGTCGTAACCACTGATCAGGTCTACAATGAGTTTAGTTCCGGAATGTTGGACCCAACGGCAATACGAATGTTTGCAAAGATGTTTTACGACCGTTCTGTTTCTTCAGGCACGCCGCCAAAATACCTTTTGCTGTTTGGGGATGGAACGTATGATCCGAAGGATAGGGTTTCCAATAATAACAATTATGTACCGACCTATCAAGTGTTGGATGGTGAGAATCATGTTTCAGCACTCGTCACGGATGACTATTATGGCATGTTAGACAATAATGAAGCGATAGCGCCATCGGATTTATTGGATATTGGCGTTGGCAGGTTATTGATTTCAGATACAAAAACAGCAAAGGAACAGGTTGACAAAATCGAACACTACATGGGAAATGGTTCATCCATTTATGCTAACACAATAAATTCTGGACAATGCAATGCTCAGGGTGAGACTTCTACTTTTGGTGATTGGCGTTTAAATTACGTTCAGATAGCGGATGATGAGGAGGGTGGTTACTTTGTAGTTCAAGACACTGAGCCACAATATGATTATGTAAAAGCCAATCATCCCGACATGAATTGTGACAAATTATATTGTGATGCCTATACACAAGTTACGACCGCAGGAGGTGAGCGCTATCCAGATATCTTTAATGCAATAACAGATAGAGTTGAGCGCGGTGCCTTGGTTGTTAATTATGTAGGACATGGCGGTGAAGTTGGTTTAGCGGAAGAACGTGTCGTGACAGTTCCTCAAGTTCAAAGTTGGAATAACATCAATAAATTGAATTTATTCGTTTCAGCCACATGTGAATTCACGAAATATGATGATCCTGCGCGTTTGTCTGCTGGAGAATACGTTTCCTTGAATGCAGTTGGAGGAGCAATTGCTTTGATGACGACATCGCGTTCTGTTTTTTTTGGAGTGAATACTGTTACGGGTTTGCAATTTTATGAGCACGTTTTTACCAGGGATTCAAACAATGAACCACTTGCTTTCGGAGAAATTATGCGTTTAACAAAAAATGGTTCGGGTTCTTCCGATAATAAGCGCAGCTTTACGCTAATTGGAGATCCAGCTTTGAAAATTGCACTGCCGAGATTAAAAGTTGTTACAGACAGTGTCAATGGTTTAAGTCCTGTTGTTGAAATAGATACAATCAAAGCGCTGAGCAAGGTCACAATCAAAGGACATTTAGAGGATTTTAATGGGAATCTGTTGACAAACTTTAATGGAATTGTAACACCATCTATTTTCGATAAACCAAAAAATCTTTCCACATTAGGTCAAAATTCAGATTCTCCAGTTATTGATTTTGAATTGCAAAAAAATATTGTATACAAAGGAAAGGCGACGGTTACCAATGGGTATTTTAGTTTTTCATTTATTGTTCCAAAGGACATTAATTTTTCATTTGGTAATGGGAAAATCAGTTATTATGCAAACGAAAATCAAATAGATGCCAGTGGTTCGGATGATCGCATAATTATTGGTGGTATAGATGCAAATGGGATTATTGATACTCAAGGCCCTGATGTTTCATTGTTTATAAATGATAAGAACTTTGTCAACGGTGGTATTACGGATGAAACTCCACAGTTATTAGCTGAATTATTTGATGAAAATGGTATCAATACGGTTGGAAATGGTATTGGTCATGATTTGACAGTTATTCTGGATGATAATACTTCTGAACCAATTGTTTTGAATGATTACTACACAGCAGCACTCGATTCTTATCAATCTGGTGAAGTAAATTATAGGTTTCCAGCATTGGAAAAAGGGAAACACAAATTGACTGTCAAAGTATGGGATGTAAATAACAATTCATCCGAAAAATCAATTGATTTTATTGTTCAAGAAAAAGCTGAAATGGCCTTAGATCATGTGTTAAACTATCCCAATCCGTTTACGACTAAAACCCAGTTTTATTTTGAACACAACCAAGTTTGTTCTCAATTGGAGACTCAAATTCAAATTTTTACAGTTTCAGGTCGATTGGTGCGGACATTGAATCAAATTGTGAATACAGAAGGTTTTCGTTCTCAAGGTATTGAATGGGATGGAAGGGATGATTTTGGAGATCAACTTGCCAAGGGTGTTTACGTTTATAACCTGAGGGTTAATTCTCCTGATGGAACTAATGCTGAGAAAATAGAAAAATTGGTTTTATTAAAGTAATCACACAATAAAGCAGCTGTATTTGCGTATATTTGTCACCCCAAAGTATTAAAGGACATGTATAAATTCATCCTCAGTCTCTTTTGCATCGCTCTGTCGTTGAAAGTATTTGCGCAGCCAACAGGCAGTGGTGTTACTCAAAATGACTTGCAGCTCAACACAATAACCACAGCTGTTCCCTTTATGGCTATCACTCCGGATTCTAGAGCAGGAGGGATGGGAGATGCGGGAACTGCATTAAGTGCTGATGCCAATTCAGTTTATTGGAATACTTCATTGTTAAATTTTGCCAAAGAAAAGTCTGAGGTTAGCTTGTCTTATACTCCCTGGTTGAGACAATTGACGAATGATATTCATTTGTCTTATTTATCGGGATATTATCGGGTTAACGAAAGAAATGCAATTGGCGGTTCACTGCGTTATTTTAGTTTGGGTGAAATTACCTTTACGGATGCATCGGGAAATGTAATTCGTGATGACAAGCCAAGTGAATTTGAGATAACAGGAGCTTACGCATTTCGATTAAGTGAGAAATTAAGTATCGGTGTGAATGGGAAATTTGCATATTCAAATTTGACAGGAGGACTAACCGTGGCAGGTGTTAATACCAAGGCCGGTGTTGTTGGTGCGACTGATTTATCCTTCTCATACTATAATGACGATGCAAAAATTGGAAGTACTAAAGGAGTTTACACATTTGCAGCTACCATAAACAACATTGGAAACAAGGTAGCCTATTCAGAACTTGCGACGCGAGATTTCATTCCAATGAATTTAAAAATTGGTAATTCATTCAAGGCTGAGTTTGATAAATATAACAATTTGGCAGTGTGCTTCGATTTGCAAAAATTATTGGTTCCCACTCCTGCTATTTATGACTTTTATGGTGGTGATAACATGTTGATTTCAGGTCGTAATTCTGATGTAGGGGTGATTTCAGGTATGTTGCAGTCGTTTTATGATGCACCTGGCACACCTATTGAAGATGCCGATGGAAATTATATCCAGAATTCTGATGGGTCTTTTCAAGTTGCTAAAGGAACAAAATTGAAAGAAGAATTGGCAGAAGTTAATTTAGCACTTGGATTGGAATATTGGTACAACAATGTTTTGGCAATTCGAAGTGGAGTGTTCTATGAAAGTAAGGTAAAAGGAAACCGACAGTATTTTAATGCGGGTGTAGGATTTAAATACAACAAATTCGGAGTCGATATTTCCTATTTAGCTTCTTTAAATGGTCGTCAAAGTCCATTGGCGAATACATTACGATTTACACTTCGTTTCACCCTTGGTGACAGTGGATCGGCTGGAAGTGGAGATGCAAAACCAGAATAATTCATGAATATCCGTATCGGTTTTGGCGTTGATGTGCATCAGTTATCTGA
>CAIRMY010000292.1 GCA_903879775.1 uncultured Bacteroidota bacterium | reverse complement strand
TGTTTAAAGTTTAAAGTTTAATGTTTAGTGTTTAAGGTTGTTTCGGAAATTAAACGTAAACGGTAAACTATGAGGGTGGTTTAGAGTTGAATGTTTATTGTTTAAGGTTGTTTCTAAAAGTTAACTTTAAACACTAAACTTTAAACATTAAATTTAAATGGCGCTTAGCGCAATCCTGTAACTCTTCTTCCCAAACCCTAACACGCAGCCGGTGGCGTTGGCCAACAGTAAATCTGTGTGGCGCTCAGGTTCGCGGGCATAAATGTTGCTCATGTGAACGAGAATGACAGGTTTTTGCATCGACTTGAGGGTGTCGGCGAGTGCAATGCTTGTGTGGGTATATCCCCCGGCATTGAAAATAACGCCTTGAATGTTGTTGTTCTCCTCAGCCCATTGCAAATGATTGATCAATTCGCCTTCAATGTTCGACTGAATGTATTGTATGTCAATGTGTTGAAACTCCAACTTCAGCTCACTCAAAATCTCCTCGAAACTCTCTGAGCCATAAATATTTGGTTCTCTTTTACCTAACCAATTCAAATTGGGACCATTGAGGATTAAAATTTGCATTTGATATTTTGGCTTTAACGTTTAGGGTTTAATGTTTAGGGTTGTTGTAGCAAATGTAAACTCTAAACCCTAAACTCTAAACTCTAAACTCTAAATTTTCGTATATTTGCACCATGAAATTCGGAGTGGTAATTTTTCCAGGTTCTAACTGTGACCAAGATTTAATTGATGTTTTGTCGAATTATTCGAGCGAGCCCGTTGAAAAACTTTGGCATAAATCGAACGATTTACTAGGCTGTACGCACATTTTTATTCCTGGTGGATTCAGTTATGGCGATTACCTTCGCTCTGGTGCCATTGCAAAATTAAGTCCGATTATGGACGCCGTTTCTCAGCACGCTGCCAACGGTGGATTCGTGATGGGAATTTGCAACGGATTTCAAATTTTGACAGAAAGCGGACTCCTTCCAGGTGCCCTTCTTAGAAATACCAACATTAAATTTAATTGCAAAAATGTGTTCCTAACTCCAGGAACAAAAAATTCTCAGGTGACAAACAAATTGTCTGACAATCAAGTCATTGAAGTGCCAATTGCTCACGGTGAAGGTCGTTTTTATTGCGATGATACTACCCTCGCTGAAATTGAAGCGAACAACCAAGTCATTTTCCGCTATTGCGATGCTGAGGGAAATTTAACCCCAGAATCCAATCCTAACGGATCCCTAAACAATATCGCTGGTATCACAAATGCAGGCAGAAATGTCTTCGGCATGATGCCCCACCCAGAACGCTGCGCGGCAGATTATTTGTTGAATGCCGATGGCAAATTGGTTTTTCAAAGTTTAACGTTTAATGTTTAGAGTTTAATGTTGTCGCGGAAACCCTAAACGCTAAAATTTAGAGTTGAACGTTTAAAGTTTATTGTTGTCGCGGAAACACTAAACCCTAACGCTAAACACTAAACTTTAAACCCTAAATTTATCCCGTGATACTCTTTCTTCGAAAAGCAACCACCTTCATTCTGCTGCTTACCCTGATCTTGGGTGCTGGAATTTCTGCGTTGTTGAAGCTTTATCCGGAGGTGTTTTTGAGTAGTCGCGTGGAATATTTGATGTGGAACAAACAAGTTGAAAGAATCAAGAATACCAAAAACCAACATATCAATGCAATTCTTGGCGATAGCCGTGCAATGGCGGCCATCAATCCTTTAGAATTGTCAAAAAATTACGCTAATTTTTCGTTGGGCGGCTCTAGTTTTTTTGAGGGATATGTAACACTTAAAACCCTACTTAAAACCAATCGAATCGATACCCTCATTTTGTGCTATTCGCCCGTGCATTACGAGCAAACTTCTGGAAACCTTCTCAATCGAACGGTTGTTTTTAACCTTTTAGAACGCACAGATATTCAAGAACTTAATGCCAATGAAGCGCTTTTTAATGCTTCTATCGAACATAAAAAATTATCCAATGAAGGTACTTTTTCCCGAGCAGAACGATACCTCCGATGGATGCATTTTCCGTTCGCTTACAGAAGCACAATGTTGAGCAATTATCAGCTCAATGCAAAGGTGTCGAAGTTCGAAAAAGAGGTGAAAAAGGAACTAGATCAGTACCGAGGACATGTGTTTTTCGGTCGCGGCATTTGGGCCTTTGGAGCCGCTGAGGAAGCCCGCGAAGATTCATTTGTGGCAAGTCCTGTCATCAATCACTATTTCAATGAAATGGCAAAACTCATCAACAACAATCAAATAACGTGTTATTTGGTGTCGCCACCGATGAGCGAAACCACCTACAAATATTCGAAACCGCATTACATTTCGGCCTATAAAAACCACATCAAATCCATCAAAAGCCGTTACCCCCAACTTCACGTCGACACGTCTATGTTGGTGCTAAGCCAAACCCATTTCGGCGATGTGAGTCATGTTAATTTATTAGGTTCTAAGCGTTTTAGAAAGGTTCTACCCTAAAATTTAATGTTTAATGTTTAGCGTTTAATGTTGTCTTTGAGAGTTTAATGTTGTCTTTGAGAGTTTAGTGTTTAATGTTTAGCGCTTAGGGTTAAAATTGAATTATAAACGATCTTAAATTATCCAATACAACTCTAAACTTTAAACTCTAAACTTTAAATTTAATGTTTAGCGTTTAATGTTGTCTTTGAGTGTTTAGTGTTTAACGTTTAGCGTTTAAGGTTAAAATTGAATTATAAACGATCTTAAATTATCCAATACAACTCTAAACTTTAAACTCTAAACTTTAAATTTAATGTTTAGCGTTTAATGTTGTCTTTGAGAGTTTAGTGTTTAACGTTTAGGGTTTCCGCGACAACACTAAACCCTAAACCCTAAACTCTAAATCACGTAGTGACTCTTCCGGCTCGTGCTCACAACCAAATCGTTGCTGATGGGGAAGGGGATTCGGAGCTTGTCGGTGAGATAGGTTAGGGCGTATAGGGTTTTGTAAGTGAATCCTTGGATTAGCCAAGATGGGCGTTTTTTGCCCAGAAAATCGGCAATGGTGTGAAAAAAGTGCTCATAAGAAAGGTTGTGCGTTACACCGAGGATTCTTTTGCCAAATGTTTGATTGTCAAATGTTTGTATTGCCAATTGGCATAAGTCATCAACCCAAATGAAACCGTTGCTGCCCGCCGGCACGAAGGGATTTCCAGATTGAATGATATTGATAAATTGTTGTTGGGCCGTATTGCCAGCGCCAATTCCCATGATGATGCCGGGATTGATCACCGCAACATTCAGTCCCTCCTCTTTGCCGCGCCACGCCTCGAGTTCCGAGAAGTATTTGCTTTTCGCATAGTCGGTGTTATAGGGCGAATCAACCCAGTCGGAATCGATACTGATCACATCGCTTTCCTCCTGTCTCGAAAGTGCCGCCACCGAGCTAATGTGAACCAGGTTTTTCTGCTTGGTTTTCAAGCAAACGTTCACCAAATTGGCGGTCCCTTCAACGTTGTTTTCAATCATTTTGTCGCTGTCTTTTCTCTTGAAGGACACAAGTGCGGCGCAGTGAAAAATTACGTCGAACGGCGTATTAAATACGTCGAAAAGGCTATCGGTATCAAGCAAATCGGCGTTCACCCACTGAAAATTCTGTTCCAAATTCTCAGCAAGTTTTTCTACATTGAGGGACACAGGCTGAGCCCCAAACTGAAGCTTCAGCGCATCAATTTCCCCATTCAGATAATGATCTTTCACCGAATTAAACAACTCGAGCGAACTCGTTTCGCGCTTCATGCCCACCACCTGATGTCCTTGTGAAAGAAGGTGCATTGCTAGGTGCGATCCTAAGAATCCTGTGGTACCGGTTATGATTGATTTCATTATTATAGTTTAATGTTTAGTGTTTAACGTTTAGTGTTGTTTAACGTTTAACGTTGTTTAAAGTTCAACGCTAACCTTAAACCCTAAACCCTAAACGTTAAATCTTAACGTTTTGCTGTATGTAAGCCACAATTTCGCTTATTGTAATGCCATTAGATAACCAATTGAGAATGTCAGATACTGCAATCCTTGTGTCTTTCAATACTGGTTTGCCAAATCTAATATTAGTATCTATGGTAATGTAATCCTGATATGCTATCACTGATTCAAAAATAGTCAATCATGATGGATTCAACAATCTTTTTTTGGGATCATAGGATTATTACACTTGAACTCCAATAATCTCATATTCCTATAAACCAGTCAATCATGATGGATTCAACAACCTTTTTTTGGGTTTACAGGTTTATTACACTTGAACTCCAACAATCCCGATAGCTATCGGGAATAATCTAATAATCCTTTAAACCAGAAAAAATCCTTTGGTCAAATGGAAATTGTTCGATATTTATAATTCGCACCCTTGCGAATTCTTCGTGTTGCGGATTGATGAGAATGTTGAAATCACCTTGGGTAACAACTGATGGTACTTTTAGGCAGCAATGTGTATTTTTTAAAATAAACAGATTGCCAATTTTTTGGGTGCTTGTTGGATGTGGAAATTGATTCCAATTTGCAGGAAGGTGTTCAGCATTTAAGGTTTTGATTTCAATATTGTCTGGAATATCTATCGTGACCATCATGTAGTTTTTTGGCATTGTGGCGATGGAAAAATGGACAGCCACTTCGGCCATTGCGAGTGATCTGTTGATGGCCGTATAGATCATTTCCACACCCTGAGAATTCCATCTGGCCCCGTTTATGGCTGCTCCTTTCCCCGAAAGGGTTTGAGCAAATTGTTCACGAACAAGTCTGAATACTTCCATTAAATGAAAATTCCGTGTTGAACATTCATGAGCTCTTTTAGAATGAGATCTTTGCCATAAGAATCTTTTAAAAGTTCCTTTGGTTTATGACTTCCTAAAGCATAATTCGGTGTGTTCAGCCAAAGCTTAAATTTGTCTACATCTTCAAATAATTCAAGTCCAACTTTTGTGACCTCAGCAATTTCAATGATTTTCTCAGTATGCATTGGTTTGAATCTGTGATTTGCACTCTGCTTGTATCGTTGCAACGATTTGGTAGAAATGTTTAAAAAGTCTGCCCAATCTTGCTCGTTGAACGGGGTATATTCTTGTATTAAAGTAAAAATAGAATATGTAAATCCTTCTCTTATGGTATTGATAATGAGGAGTTTGTTTGTCATAAACTCGTCGTAAGAAATCTTTTTACTGGCCTCCATTTTGGAGTATTCCATTTTTGATTCACTTAGATATGCAGTGATTTCTTGTCCAATTTCTTCCTCAATTTTTTGATAGGGCTTTTGCATAATTAAGACATTTGTCTGCAAATATACGACATTTGGGTTGAAAGTTTAGCGTTTAATGTTTAGTGTTGTTCATAGTTCAACGCTAACCCTAAACCCTAAACCCTAAACGCTAAATTTTAACGTTTAACGTTTTGCTGTATATAAGCCACAATTTCGCTCATTTCTGTACCCGGTGCGAACAATTTAGCTACACCTTGTTTGTTGAGTTCATCGGCATCAGCATCAGGAATGATTCCGCCTCCTGTGAGAAGAATATCTGTGACTTCCTTTTCTTTCATGAGAGAAAGGATTCGAGGGAAAACAGTGTTGTGGGCTCCACTTAAGATACTCACACCAATTGCATCAACGTCTTCTTGAATGGCAGTTTGTACCACCATTTCTGGAGTTTGACGTAAACCGGTATAAATGACTTCCATACCAGCATCGCGTAAAGCTGAGGCAATTACTTTGGCCCCACGATCATGTCCATCGAGTCCAACCTTGGCAATAAGCACCCTAATTGGACGATTTTCTGGAGATTGCATGTAGCAAAGTTAAAGTTTAAAGTTTAAAGTTTAATGTTTAATGTTTCGTGTTTAGTGTTTAAAGTTCGTGTAGGTAAAATGCCATTTTCATGAAATTTGGTGATTTTTAAGAATTTTTATGGCCTAAAATTCGATTGAAAAATGGGGATACCATTTCTCAAATTGTATTTTCGATATGGTAGAAACTAAAAAGTATTCATTTGAAAAATTAGACGTTTATCGAAAATCAAGAGAGTTCAATTTCATGATTTTTCAACTCAGTGAAACTTTTCCTCAGGGCAAGGGTATCGCATTGAAAATACAAATGACAAGATCGAGTATGTCAATTTGTGCAAATATTGCTGAAGGAACAGGAAGACGAATAGGTAAAGATCAAGGTCAATTTTATAAAATTGCTTATGCAAGTCTAATGGAAACCTTAAATCATTTACTCATAGCCTCTGATTACGGATTTATTAGCGAGGAGAAAATAGATGAATTGTATCGTCCCAAGATTGATTTGATCAATGCGCAATTAAGTGCATTATATCGCTATTCAATAAACGGCTCAAATGGCATTCCAAAATGAAAACCTTAAATTTAAAGTTTAGCGTTTAGAGTTTAGTGTTTGACCAACAACGCTAAACCCTAAACGTTAAACACTAAACTTATAATAATCAACTCTAAACTCTAAACCCTAAACTTTAAATTTAGCGTTTAACGTTTACTACTTTTGTTTATTTTTGCATCGTTTAAGGATAACCCTAAACACTAAACCCTAAACCCTAAATCGCTGAAAGCGCATGCAGAACATAACCACCCATACCGAAAACAACATCACCATCATTACCATCAATCGTGAGAGTAAAATGAATGCGCTGACCATTGATACCTTGAGAGAAATTAAAGAGGCTGTGACCATTGCCAATGAAGACGATTCTGTTTACGGAATGATCATCACTGGGGCTGGTGAAAAGGCCTTTGCGGCCGGAGCCGACATTTCGGAGTTTGCGCACTTCAACGAAGAGCAGGCAACCCGCATGAGCGCCGACGGTCATGATGTGATGAATACCATTGAAGATGGAAACAAAATTTGCATTGCTGCTGTCAATGGCTTTGCTCTTGGGGGGGGATGTGAACTTGCAATGGCTTGTCACCTTAGAGTGGCCAGCACAAACGCCAAATTTGGACAACCCGAAGTGAACCTTGGGGTGCCTCCAGGGTATGGTGGAACGCAACGACTCATTCAGCTCATTGGCAAAGGAAAAGCCATCGAACTTTTGGTGACCGGCGATGCCATTGATGCACAAACTGCTTTGCAACTAGGATTGGTAAACCACGTTGTGGAACAAGCCGAATTGCTCGATTATTGCAAAAAAATCTTGTCTAAAATTGGCAGTAAGAGTCCTTCTGCCGTGCATAAAGTCCTCAAATGCGTGAGCGATTTCTACCGTCCGAACGTAAACGGCATGCAGCGCGAAATCTACGAATTTGGCAGCGCCTTCGAAACCCCAGACTTCAAGGAAGGCACTGAGGCGTTTTTGGAGAAACGTAAACCGTCTTTTAGAGGTTAAAGGGTTATTGGGTTACGAATGTAATTAACCTTTAAACTGAAAACATCCCGTGGTACTTGTATGGCTTATGGGCTTATAAGTTTATAGGCTTATAGGAAAATTCAATAGAATAAACCTATCAACAAAAGAAATGTATTTTGAATTTCGCACACCTTTTTTGAAGATAATAAGGTTTATAACATTCGTAATTCAATATAAAGCCTATAAGCCTATAATCCTATAAACCTTTTTGCCTGTAACGTAAATTTCCAGATTATGGGTTTATTACAGTTGAACTCCTATAAACTTTGTTTTTGACTTACTAAAAAAAAACACCGCTTAAATGCATTCTTGCTAAGTTTATCAATAAAATATTACCTTTGTTAAGATTTGACCAAATTAGAAATACATAAAAAGATTCGTAAGTCGGTGAAAAGGGTTGGGGTACAACGCTTTTTCACTGGTCTAATTCTTTTATTTGCCGGTTTAATTTGGAAGTTTTTTCAGGTTACAGGCGATGCCGGTTCAGGACTCACACTTCAAAAAATTCTCTCGTTTTGGCCTGTTTTTTGGGCACTTTGGATGGGTACTGGGTTTCTATGGTGGGTGCTCAGTGGATTCAAATCGGTAAATGGACTCATCTTCAGTTTTGCTGGTGGTGCATTTATGGCCGAAACTGTCATGCCTGGTGTTGTCATGAATACCGATAACG